>CAJARE010000116.1 GCA_903944255.1 uncultured beta proteobacterium | reverse complement strand
TATCTTTTAATCGTTCCAAAATTAGACCTAACTCTTCCTTGGTATGTTTGTATAGCAAAGATTTTCCTATAGCCTGAATCGCTACCGATATCCTAGACACTACCCAGTCTCGCTTGGTACTGCTTTTCATATACTACCGGAGAAAGCCCATTGTTGTAACCATGACGCCTAACCGGGTTGTAAAACATTTCGATGTAATCAAAGATATCCTCCCTTGCTTTTGCCCTACTGGCATAGGTTTTACGTTTGATGCGCTCCCGCTTTAGTAGTTGAAAAAAGCTTTCTACCACGGCGTTGTCATGACAGTTCCCACGGCGACTCATACTTTGCTTGAGGTTATGTTCTTTTAAAAATGCTTGCCATTCGTAACTAGAAAACTGGCTGCCTTGATCGGAGTGGATCATTACTACCTGTTTTGGTTTGCGTTTCCATAAGGCCATCAGCAATGCGCTGACGACCAGCTCTTTATCCATCCTGCTTTGCATTGACCAACCGACAATCTGACGAGAGAATAAATCTAGGACCACTGCCAAATAAAGCCAGCCTTCATGCGTACGGATATAAGTAATATCGGTGACCCAGGTCTCATTAGGCTCTAAAACATCAAACTGTTGATCCAAATGATTGGGGGCAGCGATATGGGGCTTACCGGCATGGTGCCGTGGTTTACGCTTATAACCTGTTTGAGAGCGCAGGCCCTCTGCCTTCATCAGCCGATAGACCCGCTGCTCACCACAAGCAACCCCCAGATCTTGCAGATCATCATGGATCTTGCGATAACCATAGATGGTGCCGCTCGCAATCCAGGCCTCCTTAATCTGGCTCACAATCCCTAAGTTCTCACGTGCCCTAGCTGAAGTGGGTTCTTTAAGCCAAGCGTAATAGCCACTGTGGTGTACACGCAAAACTCGACACATTGTGCGGATGGCATGCTCAAACCGGTGGGCTTGAATAAACGCGTACCTCAACCGGACTCCTTGGCAAAGTACGCGGCGGCCTTTTTTAGGATGTCGCGTTCTTCAGTGACCCGCCTGAGCTCCGCCTCCAATCTTTTTAGCTTGGCCGCTTGATCATCACCTGCTAAACGCTGCTCTGCAGGTACCCCATATTTATTAATCCAGGCATACAAGCTATGGGTTGATACCCCTAAACGCTTAGCAACATCAGCTACCCCAAAACCCCGCTCAGCCACCTGTTTAACTGCTTCTAATTTGAACTCTTCAGTAAATCGCTTGCCTTTACTCATAACACCTCCTCATAACCTAAATATTAGGCTAGAAAGTGTCTACTAAAGCGGTAGCGATTCAGATTTTCGAATCTATGAGGTGTTTAGAGATAAAGAGCTAGAAGAGCTCATCATTAGTAAAGCGGCTAGCTTTTGGAATGACTATGTATTAGCAAATACACCGCCGCCCGCGCAATGTGAAGCAGATTATCAGCATCTTTTTAAAAAGGAAGTATTCGGTAAAGCCGTTGAAGCCGACTCTGCTATTTGTGAGCTAACCCGTAAGCTGCAGGTAATCAATGGCGAGATTAAATCAAAAGAGATAGAAGTCTCTCAAATCAAGCAAACCATTATGGGGCAAATGGGCGAAGCCGAGCTTCTCACCTATCAAGGCCAAGTATTAGCCACTTGGAAGAGCCCTAAGCAAAGCTATCGCCTGGATGGCAAGCGCTTAGAACTAGAGCATCCAGAGTTAATTGAAGAGTACCAAGTACCGATCCAAAACTCCCGCAGGTTAGTAATTAAGGACTTAATGACAAAGGAATTAGCGAAGAAGGAGATAGCAAAGACGGTTTCTGAAGATATTAATTTAGGAGAAAGAATATGAGAGCGCAACAAAATACCAAGAAAATAGGCAAGCGTACCTATACCCTAAGAGAATTAGCGCAGCGCGATTTTATAGTTGCTCCTAAAG
>CAJARE010000115.1 GCA_903944255.1 uncultured beta proteobacterium | reverse complement strand
TGCTTAGCAAAGGTCAATTTAGAAAACTGCATTGAAGTAAAACGTGCGAAAGTGGCGTTCATGATGTCGACTAAATACTGCTTACGGGCATTGTTGTCTTTCTCATAAAGCTTATATGCATCTTTCAAGGTCTTCTGGACTACATTTTGTGCAGTGATTTCTTCTCCGCTAGCTAAAGTAATAGGACCAGTGGATTTTAGTAAGTAACTTATTGCTGTTGGATCAATAGCTATAACACCATCTAGTTTTTCACCAGATTGCAATCTCCAGAGCTCCATCCAAATCTGTGCACCGTATGGAAAATGGGGGGAGAGGTTGGAGTTTAGCCAAATGGCAGGATCGCTCCTATACAACGTGGTGTATTCAGCAGGCATGGGGATTGGAATCTCATTGAGTGATTTCAAGACGGCATTTGAGCCGGTTTTTAACACTGCGAGCTTCCCACGGTCAAATTGAATAATTGCAAAGGCCCCAATCAAGCCCCCGGTGCCACGGGCTTCTGCTGAGTTTTGAAATGCAACTAGATATTTCTTGGGTCCTTCGACACCTGCTAACGCGGGTGCATTCTGGATGAGCGATTGTAATTCAGCCTCAATGGGGGTGAAATCCAGCCCAGCAACTGCAATGAGGTGCTTAATTCCAGGAATTGATAATCCTTGATTTAATCTATTTAAATCCGCACTTAACTTAGTAGCACTTACGTTTGCTGGTGCACTCTGCCCACTTTGAACTGCTTGAGCTAAGTTTTTAGCATGACTTAAAGTACTAATTGCAAAGGAACCCATAAGAACTACAAATACAAATATGAGCAGAGACATCACGGTGACTAGGATTTTCCAGGGCTTGTCCACTAGTTTCTTTAAAATTTTCATCATCAGCTCGAAATCACGGAGAACTCATCGGCCTGCAGAGATGAAAGGTAGGAATCTGGCAAGCGGCGCATCCGGGAATGCCTTGGGGCGGTCAGCAGCACAACTGGTCCCTGATTGGAGTAAGAGGCGATGAAATCGCGCCAGAGAGGATCAAGAAAAAACCTTTCTGGATCATCAATTTGATGAGAGTGAGAGAGCGCCTCATTCTCATTTGGCATCACAGGATTACTCGAAAAAGCATGAGAGACATCAAATTCAATTTTTTGGATACCAAGCTCTAGTAATTCTTGATGTAGTGGAGCGCGCAGGTCGGCATCAATTAAAACCGCACCTCGTAGTTTTCTCTCAAACTGCGCGTGAGTTAGGGCCATCTCTAAATCTGAAATGCCATGCGGTATGACTGCAAGAACAGGATGCCTATTAGTAATTTTCTTATGATCTAGCACCGCTCGAAGAGTGAGGGCGGCGACTTTCCCTAATTCTCGGCGCATGTTCTCTGGTGAGAAACCATCAGGATCTTGTGGGATGAAATCCTTGTCTTCAAGGATCTTTTCATAACTTATTAAGGCTCCTGTGTACCCAAGGGCAGTAATTGCCGCGCAGTGCGCTTCCTCGGCACAAATAATTAAATCAGCTAAAAGAATCTCATCCTTATCAACTTCTAAGTTAGTTGAATATTTCTTTGAGATTGGCATATTCCACTCTTTTGCAATGGAAGCAACCATTTCCATTACAGGTGTATCAACGATAGCTCTCACACCAGTTGATGAAATCTGATCATCGGGGAAATTTCTTTCAAGCACAGCCTGAGCAAATGGGGAGCGAGCCTGGTTCATTGTGCAGACAACCACGATTCGCATGAGTTAAGGTTACTGTGTGAAAAGGCGCATCGGTCAAACACCTACTCGCTCCATATTCGTATTTCTACTTATTTGCTATATGGCCACCCTGATTACATTTGTTTTCTTTCCTCGCCCGGTGTTAGTCAATGGCTCACCTTCAGAGCTTGCCGCTTTCTTAAAAAGCCATGCGAATCTGTTTTATAAGATCCTCTATGCAGATGCCCGAATTGTTGCTATCGCTAACTTCTTTATGCTCACCCCTTTGGTCATAGTTATCAAATATGCCGTTCCTACACTTAAAAAACGCAAAATATTCTTCTTTGGTATCTCACTCTCACTTGCCATTGAGCTTACCCAGATAGTTATTCCAGGCAGGGTGCCTGATATTGCCGATTTCATCTCCAATACTGTGAGCGTAATAATTGGGCTTTTGCTTGTACGGTTTTTACAACGCAAGCAGTAAATAATCGGCGCTATCTCTCACTTCAGTACGGGTAATACGAGCAAAACCAGACACGGCATAGCCCTACCTGAGCATAAGAAACTACGATTGAGTACATATGAAGGGGTAACCCCCACCCTTTTGTGATGCTTTCGTAAGGAGGTGCTGATGTGGAACTCATTCAATATTGGCGCCTGATTGTTCAAAATCGAATTCTCATCATCGCTTCTGTAATTCTCGGTGTCTTAGTTTCGATGATCATCACATTTGCAACAACGCCCACATATCAATC
>CAJARE010000114.1 GCA_903944255.1 uncultured beta proteobacterium | reverse complement strand
GCTTTTAATTCCGAAATGAGGAATTCTAGAATGGAACGCCTTGCAGGCATGGCATTTGGGATACCCATCACAAATTGCACATGGGCCGGGGCTTTTAAGAGGCCTCGTTCAATGAGGTTAGCGGCGTTATAAAGCATGGCTAGATCAAAAACTTCAATTTCAGCTTTGATTTCATACTTGAGCATTTCACCAGCTAGACCATCAACAAATTCTGGGGGATTCTCATAAATACCATTGGGAAAGTTGACTGAACCCGTCGCCAGTGAGGCCATATCAGGGCGATGAAAGAGCATGCCTCCACGAGCGGATTGATCTCGTCCACGACCACCGGTCGAGAATTGAACAATCATGCCTGGACAATGTTTTTGAATACCCACCTGTACTGCAGCATATAAGTCTGGATCTGAGCTCGGACTTTCATCTGGATTACGGACATGAATATGAGCAAGGGTTGCTCCTGCTTCGAAGGCTTTATGTGTTTCTTCAATTTGTTCGGATGTCGTAACAGGTACTCCCGGACAGTCTTTTTTTCTGGGGATAGCCCCGGTCATTGCAACGGTAATTATTACTGGGGTAGACATATTTACTCCCTTAAGTTTAGGTACTTGTTTCTGAAAGGCTATCTTGAATATCTCTTGCTGCTTGTTGCAGAGGCCTTATATAGAATTCAATCGAATTTTCTTGCATACGTGAAGATGGACCATGCGCAGTGATAGTGGCAAAAGTCTTATTTTTTGAGTTAATGACTGGGACTGCAATTCCAATGAAACCCTCTAGGAAGGCTGATTCGTCAAGGGCATAGCCGTCTTCACGAATTTTTTCAAGTTCAGCAAATAGCTTTTGATAGTTCGTGACGGTTTTATCTGTATAACTTTCAAATGGCTCATTACCTAAAGACCTTCTTACTTGCATTTCTGTCATGCCGGATAAAAATAATTTTCCGCTCGCCGTACAGTGTAGTGGCACTCTCATTCCGACATCAACGTGCAATCGAATGGGTGCACTTGTTTCAACTCGGTCAAGGTACATCACCTTATTGCCATCCAATATATTGAAATTACACGTTTCACCAATTTCTTCAACAAGACGTTTCATTACAACTACTCGTTGTGAGCGAACAGAATCTACAGAAAGAATATTGATTCCAAGGATACGCAACTTCGAGCTTGGCTGAAAACGTCTGCCATTGGGATCTCGCTCAATAAAACCATGAGCAACTAAAGTGTTGAGAAGTCTAAATGCGGTCGGTTTAGCAAGGTTGGTACTAGTGGAGATCGCTTCTAACGTCAGCGGAAACTCAGAATGGGCGATCGTTTCTAGAATCAGCAAAACCTTTTCAGCCATACTGGATTTGGCTGATTCTTCCAATAATTCGCTTGGAGGGGTTATGCGGGAGAGCATTTCTGTCATTTAGAGAGCAATTTTTGAGTATTTTTGTCTTTTTAAGTATTTACCCTTAAAGCATTTCATCAGATGATACTTTAAATTCCATTAGAGAAAATATTAACTAAAAATACGAGACAGTGCAAACAAAAAAGAAGTCCGCTTCAAAAGCGAAAGCAAAGCCAAAGACTTTGAAAAAAAGTGGCGATCCTTTGCCTAAGAAAAAATTAGCAATAAAAAAAGTGTTGGCAAGTAAAAATGCGACCAAGGTGATAGTGCCGCCTGAATTTACGATGAAACAGGTCAAGGAAATTGTTGCCTTAATTAAGGATGCTGGAGCATTTACAACTTTTGGCTACAAGACTGAAGAATTTGAGATTGAGATTTCTGTTGGGCAGCCATCATCCTCGGGTAGCACTACTTTTGTAGCCCCTCAAGTCAGCGCGGCAATTCCCCAGAGCGCTCCCGCTGCATTAAGTGCTTCGGCTCCATCTGCACTTTCTGCATCTGAGCGTCTCATTACTAGTCCGATGATCGGTACTTTTTATCGTAGACCTAGTCCAAATTCAGCCCCCTTTGTAGAAGTAGGGGATGCTGTCAAACCCGATACCGATGTTTGCATTGTTGAGGTCATGAAGTTGCTCAATACGATCCCTGCAGGATGCAGTGGCACTATCTCTCGTATTTTGGTTGAAGATGGTGCAACCATTGAAGCTGGACAGGCTCTCATGGTGATTGAGGTTGCTTGATGGTCCATAAAAAACCTTTTGAGTTAATCGATGTTACCTTGCGCGACGCGCATCAGTGTCTTTGGTCGACTCGTATGACTACTCCTCATATGTATCCTGCCTTGGCTGATATTGATCGGGCAGGCTATGGTTATATCAATATATTAGGGGGAGCAGTATTTGATGTGATGGTGCGGTTTCTCAGGGAAGATCCCTGGAAGCGCATGCAGTTTCTGAGTAAACAACTCACTACTCCTACTGACGCATTAACACGTGGGCAAAGTATTTATACCTTTGAGCTTTTTGCTGACGACGTAGTAGCCCTCAACATTGAATTGCTTGCAGAGTCAGGCGTTAAGGTGTTGACGGTATACGACGCTTTAAATGATAACCGAAATATCGAATCATCCGTTAAGGTTGGCAAGAAAAATGGCATGCTGATTAATGCAATGCTGACGTATGCCTTAAGTCCAGTACATGATGATGCTTACTTTATTGCGCGCACGCATGAGCTTGTGAAATTCGGAGTAGATTTTATTTCTGTAAAAGACCCAACGGGTTTATTGACTCCTGAGCGGGCTGCAACTCTTTTCCCGGCAATAGTCTCTGCTGCTAAGGGTATTCCTATTAAGCTGCATTCTCACTGCCAATCGGGCTTGGCACCCCAAGTGTATGAAGAGGCCATAAAGTCCGGTTTTTCATATGGGTATGTAGCAACCCATTGCTTAGCCAATGGTGCTTCATTACCATCGGTATTGGATGTTTATGCGAGTGCGCAAAAAATGGGAAGAGCTTCCAAAATGAACCTTTCTGCTTTACAAAAAGTGGATGAATATTTTGACTGGATTTGCTCTCGAGATAATTTTTCTCGGGGCGAGCAAGCAATCTATGACCCAGCCCTCTATGAACATCAAATTCCAGGGGGAATGATTTCGAATCTTCGAGCCCAGCTCGCTACTATGGGGATAGCCCATAGGGAGGCGGAGATACTGGAAGAGACGGCGAGAGTCCGGCAAGATTTAGGTTATCCGATTCTGGTTAGTCCCTTTGCACAATATATCGTTACCCAAGCGGTGCTCAATGTCATGCAAGGTGAGCGCTATAAAACCATCCCAGATGAGGTGAAGTTGTATCTTAAGGGACACTATGGAAAATTGGCTGGTACCCCTAGTGCAGAGGTAATGAATCGGGCTAATGTGCAGTATGACCCGTCTCGGAGGCCAGGCGAACTGATTGAGTCAGCATTACCTGGCTTGAGAAAAAAATGGGGTCGTTCAGTCAGTCGAGAGCAGCTTAGCCTCCATGCCTTTTATCCAGAAAACTTAGCTCTTGGGCTAAAAGATGGGGCGAGTGAGGCACTCAAACAAGGACCTGTTTTGCAGCCTTTTACTGAGTTGGTGAAGTATTTGGTGATGAAAAAAGAATATAAAAGAATTAGAACTAAATTAGGCGGTGTAGAGTTAAGCTTCAGCAGTTAGTTTTAGACGTTCGCTGTTTGGTATTTTGCAGGTAATCTTAATATTAAGGAGATCGTAATGAAAGAATTTAACGCATCACGTCGTGTTTTTTCAGTGCTAGCTGTTGCCATGCTCTCAGGAGCACCAATGTTATCGATGGCGCAAGATGCCACTAAATTTACTAACTATGGCTGGCCTGAAAATGCTTATGAAAAAGTTTCTCCAAAGTCAATTGCTTGGCTGAAAGAGAAGGGTTGGTGGCCTCTCCAGGTTGCATTCCAGCCACCATGGTCAGGTCAAAATACTATCAATTTAGTAATGGATAAAACAGGGCTTTTATCCAAAAGAGGCATAGATGCTAAGTTTCAGGCATTCCCATCCGGACCCGCGATTAATGAGGTGATTATTTCTGGCCGCTTCCAATTTGGTAATGGCGGAAACTTTCCATTTACTACATTAATCGATAAAAATGTCCCTGTAAAAACTATTGCGCTCATCAACGTCAATTTGATGCATGCGATGCTGGTTCCATTAGATTCACCAATTAAAAAAATTGACGATTTCAAAAATCGAAAAGAGCCGGCTACGATCGGATTAGTCACAGGATCTTCTGCTGAGTTTTATATACAGGCAGCAGCCAAAGCTCACGGACTGGTCATTGGCAAAGATATTATTTTGAAGAATATGCCTCCTGGTGAGCAAATGGCAATGCCAAAGGGCATCGATGCAGTTGTACCTTGGGATCCTACGCCAACCATTATGGTGAAGGAGCGTAAAAATGCGCGCATCATTAATGATAGCTACCCATATAACATTTACGGCTCATCATTTTTCGTACGTCAAGAAGTGATTGATAATGCGCCAGATGTAGTGCAGGCATTTACAGATGCAATTGTTGAAGCTACTCTTTGGATACGAAAAAATCCGGATGATGCAGTGAAGGCGATGCAAGAAGACCCAAACTTGAAGAATTTCTCTGCTGAAATTCTGCGCGAACAAATCAATATGTACAACAATCTGGATAAACCAACCTATCTTTATCCGATTCCGTTGTTCTGGGGACGTGCAAATGAGCCAATTTATGAGTGGCTATATGAGAATAAACGCATCCAAAATAAAACGTCGGCATCCACATTTATTGCTGCAGTAGATGCGCGTTTTATGGAAAACACCTTCTCAAAACTGGGTTGGACGATACCTAAACTTCCTCCATTCCTGCCTGCCAACTGGTCAGCACCGATGGATAAGATTCCGTATCCAAGGTATTCAACTCCACTGAATACTACGAAGCCACAGCCATTTCCTGAGAAAGGTGACTTAACCAAAGATTGGTCATTTAACAATACGGTGTATAAAAAATAATGAATTACCTTCGCTCTATGTTCCAACTTCGGCGCTTGGTTTTGCTTGCGATATTACTGGCTAGCTGGGAGTTTGCTAGCCGGTATATCTTAGATAAAACCCAGGCAACGTTGTTACCGCCGCCTTCAGGTGTTTTAAAGGGCGCCATGGAGTTAAGTTCATCTGGCGAACTATGGAAGCATGTGCTCGATAGCTTAAGGCGAGAATTCATCGCCTTTTGCTATGCGAGTGTAGCAATACCACTGGGAATAACCATGGGCTGCTTTAAATGGCTCAATGAACAAGTGGACCCCATCATTGAAATTCTTCGTCCAATCCCTCCGATCGCTTGGATTCCACTGAGTATTTTATGGTTTGGAGTAGGTAATGTTCAAAATCAATTTATTATTTTCTTGGGAATATTTTTCCCAATTCTTTTAAATACAATTGATGCAGTAAAGAATGTAGAACCAAGTTTGATCAGGGCTGCACGATGTTTGGGAGCAGGTGACTGGAACGTCATCACCCGCGTCATTCTGAGGGCTGCTCTTCCGCAGATTACTACTGGTATTCGGATTGGTCTTGGAGTTGGTTGGATGGCCTTAGTGGCAGCAGAACTGGTAGGCGCAAATTCTGGTCTTGGTTTTCTCATCAACGATGCCAGAACAGTTTTACGTACCGATTTTATTCTTACGGGAATGTTAGCGATTGGTCTAATTGGTCTTTGCCTTGACCGTATGATTCGGTATAGCGCTAAGACTCTAATGCCTTGGGCACGATCCTTAAACTCGTAGTTGATCATCTAATATACAAATATAAAATGCTTGCACTAAAAGTAGAAAAAGTAAAAAAGATTTTTCCATCCCTCAATTCAAAAGGGCAAGAAGTGCTTGCTCTCGACGATGTTTCTTTGGAGGTGAATAAGAATGAGTTTTACTCAATATTAGGTCATAGTGGTTGTGGAAAAACGACCTTACTCAACCTGATTGCAGGATTTGAAGTTCCTACTTCAGGGCGTATTGAATGCGCAGGGAAATTAGTCAGTGCACCTGGTGCCGATCGTTCTATGGTCTTTCAGGACTATGCCTTATTTCCTTGGTTGACGGTGTATGACAACATCGCCTTTGGTTTAAAAATTAAGGGAATGAGCTCGAGTGAAATTGATCAGGTTGTTACTCGCTTTGCCGCTTTAGTTGGATTAAGTCAATTTACAGGTCACTATCCACATCAGTTATCAGGTGGCATGCGTCAACGAGTATCGATTGCCAGAGCTCTAGTAGTTGACCCAACAGTTTTGTTAATGGATGAGCCATTTGCTGCCTTAGATGCACAAAATCGCGGAATGATGCAGGCCGAAATGATTCGGATTTTGAATGAAGAGTCTAAGACGGTGGTGTTAGTAACACATAGTATTGAAGAAGCGATTAATCTTTCTGATGTGATTGTAGTAATGACACGACGTCCTGGAAGGGTGAAGAAAATTATTCGTGTTCCAGAGCCGCGCAAAATGGTGGAAGATACACCCGCCTATCTAGAAATACGCCGTCAGATCCGTGATTTAATTGCTGGTGAGCACGATGTTAGCGAGACTGTTTGATATTTGAAAATCTTCCAATAGTTACCCTCATTATTTTTGCTTCAGTTTTTGGGGGCTGCATTAGGCGGTTGAGTGGTTTTGGTGGTGCGCTCATTATGACGCCGCTATTCATGTGGATCTTCCCAGTCCCATTTTTAATCCCAATTGTGCTATCTGCTGAAATATTTGGCGGCGTGCTGCTCTCTCGCCACTGGCAAGTTCATGCAGAGGATCGTTCGCGATTAGGCAGACTGCTATTATTTTCTGCACTACTTTTACCTCTTGGAATCTACCTAGGGAGTCTAGCCCCAATTACGGTATTAAAAACTTTCACCAGTAGCCTGATCATTATTTTTGCAAGCTATCTACTAATAAAGCCGCACTTTCAATTGCAAATTTCTAAAGTGCTGGATGGGGTCGCTGGCAGCTTATCTGGATTCTTATTAGGCTCATGTGGAATTGGAGGTCCGCCGGTAGCGCTGTACCTCAATGCTTCCCATTTACCATTTGATAGGGCACGTTCATTGCTTTCCTATTTTGTAACGGGGACCTCTCTCTTTGGGATAGTAGCCGCAAGCGTAATGGGAGGTGGTATTAGCTGGCTTATTTATTTGTCTCTGGCCATTCCAGGCTATTGGTTGGGCATGCAATTAGCAGGGCTCTTGCTGCAGCAACATGTCATGACGGATGCCAGTTTGAAGCGTCTTTGTTTATTGCTGTTAATCGCTAACTCATTGTTTAATTTACTCTTTTTACTTATATCTAAAATACTATAAGTACATGAATTTAATGTTCTTTTCAGACATCTAGATTCAACCTATTCTGCATACTCCTTAGATGATTTCAGTAGGGGTGTGCCATGGGATATACGATCGAGACCAAGCAGACAGCCAATGTTGAGTCTGATGTATCAACAATAGAAAAATGCTTTGCTATTGCCGATGTTCAGAGGCAAACCATGAGTACCCCAGCAGCTTCTCAAAATCAGCCTGAGGTGTATTTTGAAATTGAGGATTAAAACAGTTTTGCACAACGGCCCTCAGCTGTTTAAAGAATCTTCTAATAAAATGAATTGAGCGCCTGCAAACAAGACGCTCAATTAATAATCGTAATTGCGAGGGAACTTTTTAATATGTTGCGTGTTTATTCGCTTTTGATATTTCGCTCAACAGCTATTTTTGAGTAGGTTGTGTATTCTTGTTTTAAAAAATCAGAAAACTCTTTTGGTGAATTGCCGATAGGCTCAACTCCTAGAGAGAGTAATTTATCCCGAATAGATTGTTCCCGCACAATTTTGGTGGTTGCTATTGATAGTTTGCTAAGGATATCTGAAGGTGTTTTAGAGGGTGCAAAAAGGCCCATCCAATTAGTAAAGCGATATGTTTTCATGCCCGGCAATTCTGCAACAGCCATTACCTCAGGCATTGCTGAGGACCGCTTCTCACTAGTGACGGCCAGGATGGTGATTTTTCCAGTCTTTGCATGAGCAATAGTGGGCGGCATACCTACAATTGCTATTGGAATTTGACCACCTAAGGCATCAGCTAATGCGGGTGCAGCACCTTTGTATGGGACATGCAAAACATCTAGCCCTGCAATAGCATTTAAGGATTCTCCTGCAAATTGCATTGAGCTACCAGTGCCAGGTGTCCCGTATGAATATTTTCCAGGATTTGCTTTTGCTAGAACAATAAATTCGGATATATTTTTTGCTGGAACGCTTGGGTGGGCTGCTATTACTAAAGGAGTTTCTCCAATAAGAGAGATCGGTATTAGATCATTTTTTGGATCATATGGAACTTTTTGTCCAGCGCTTGGGCCAACAACTACTTCTGCAGGCGAAGCAATTAAAAAGGTATATCCATCAGGGGTGCTCTTGGCAACAAAATCAGCTCCTATGGCCCCAGAGGCTCCAGCTTTATTTTCTACGATTACATTCGTATTGAGTATCTCAGTTAGTCTTTGAGCGTAGGTTCTTGCCACTGCATCTACTCCACCACCAGGTGGGTAAGGAACAATGATCTTTATTGGCTTATCTGGCCAAGCTGCACTAAATGCAGTATTGGCAATTAATAGACATGTTACAAAGGTAACAACTAATTTCACCATAGCGTTAATTCTCATATCTTGTCTCCCAAGTAAATTTATTAAAGGAAATCAGCCGCAGCACCAGGCGCCGGTGTAAATCCAATATCTCCGCGAGCTATAACCGCCTCACGCCCTCCATTCGCTGCTAAATTTTCAGCCTGTCTTGCTTTAGCTCTTCTATCGGTTTCATCCGGATCACAAACGCTCAGAAGTTTTAGGTGACATTCTGCGAGAGTATTTTTGTAATCAGCATTTTGGCCAAGATCATTTGTTTCATCTGGATCATTTTCAAGATCAAATAATTGTGCTGGATACTTCGCGTAATAAACATACTTCCATTTACCATTACGAATCGCATATGCACCGGTTGTAGATCCCATTCCGTGATATTCAGAAAGTACTGTTCGATCTGGCTTATAACCTTTAGCTAACTCAAATAATGAGATCCCTGGGTGTTCATCCTTAACGGATTCAAAATCAATGCCGATTCCTTCTAAAATAGTTGGAAAGCAATCGACATGACTTACAGGCGTTTCAATCCGAACTCCTTTTGGAACATCAGGGCCAGCCATTATTAAAGGCACCCCCGCAATTTCTTCGTACATTGTTGACTTACCCCAAAGACCTCTTGCCCCCAAGTTATCTCCGTGATCGCTTGTATAAATGACATTGGTATTTTCGGAAAATCCAAGATCTTCTAATGTGGTGAGTATCTTTCCTACGTTTTCATCTAAATATGACACCAAGCCAAAATATCCACATAGTGCGCGCTTGACCTGATCTTCATTTTCAAAGTAGTCGTCGTAGCAAAACGAATTTCTGTAATCTTCCAAATAAGGATGATTAGGGCGCTCTTCCCGGGCGTACATTAATGGCATTGGTAATTTTTTGCCCCAATATTTGTAATAGTGCTCTGGGGGCGCTGTAAGTGGAAAGTGGGGCGCAACAAATGAAACAAAGAGAACCCAGGGCTTATCAACAGCCCTCTCTTTTGTAGCCTTTTCATGTAGCCAAATTTGAGCTTTAGAGCAAATTTCTTTGTCATAAAACGTATATTGAGATTCACCCGGCCCTGCTAATGCAGCCATTTTTTTAGAGCCACCACGCTTAGGTAGATCATCTCGCACAAGTCCGAGTAGGTCTCCCTTACCCTTGAGAATATGCATGGGGATTTGTTCCTCAGTAAAACCATGATCTTCTTCGTATTCGCGAAAATGCAGTTTTCCAATGGAGCTTACATTAAAGCCCTGATCTCTGATGATGTGATGCCATGAGGGAATTGAACCATCGTATGCATCAGCGTTATCCCAAAATCCAATTTGATTGATATATTTTCCAGTTGCAAATCCGGCTCGAGCGGGAATACATACAGGACTGGTTGTGTAGGTATGTTCAAAAACAGTACCTCTTTTAGCTAGTGCATCAAGGCATGGGGTTTGAATAATAGGGTGACCTGAGCTTCCAAGAACCTTTGGGTTGTGTTCATCCGACATGATGACCAAAAAATTATTTGCCATAGAGACGCTACCTTTTACTGGTTATGTTTTTATTAAGTACTATATTACTATATAGTACTCACTTGTCGATTCAATGGCGGCTAAAATAACGGGATGAGCAAATTACCGGATCTAAAGGATTTCTTAACAGTCTTAAATAAGCATTTACGCCCAGGGTTACCAAAATATATTGCATTGCGAGATGCTGTGATAGAAATGGCATCCAGTGGTGCATGGCCATCTGGAATGCGATTAATGACGGAGGCGCAATGGGCTCAAGAGCTCCCCATTTCATTAGGAACAATCCAGCGTGCTTTTAGAATGTTAGTGGAGGATGGTGTCATTCTCCGTCGCCAAGGGCAGGGGTCATTCTTAGCTAGCGGTGACTTGGGTAGAATGCATGCCCCACTGCATTGTAGATTTATAGACGATTCTGGTCAGGCATATTTACCCGTTTATTCCACAGTTTTATCAAAAGAGTTGGCTCGTGGTGAAGGGGTCTGGGCTGACCATGTTGGTAAAAAAGATATTTACAAAATAGATCGTATTCTAGATATTGGCAATGAATTTCTAGCCCACAGCTCTTTCTGGATTAATGTTCAGAAATTTACAGAGTTCAAAAAATTACCGCTTAAAAAATTATCAGGAGAAAACTTTAAAGAAATTATTTGGAATAATACCCATCAACCAGTGGGTAAGTTAGTGCAGTATCTTGAAATGAAGCTGCCACCAAAACATATTCAGCAGAAGCTGAAGATAAAGCCTAGTGTTGTGTGCCAATTTTTACAGGTATTTGCTTATATTGGCCAAAATCAGCCTTTGTACTATCAAGAGATATGGATCCCATTTAATTCTAGAAAACTAGATTTAGCTTCCGATGGCCGTGATAAAGGCCTGTATAGATAAAAGATTGTTATTTCTCAACAAACGCCCGTTCAAAGACGTAATCGCCTAATTGACCCAGACTTGGGGAGACTTTAAATCCTTTTGCATCTAGCATTGCTGCCGTTTCTTTCAGCATTGATGGGCTGCCACAAATCATTGCCCTATCAACGCTGGAATCTAGAGGGGGCAGACCAATATCTTTGAAAAGTTGACCTGACTCAATAGCGGTAGTAAGGCGACCAGTATGTGTAAAAGCCTCTCGCGTCACGGTAGGGTAATAGATGAGTTTGTCGCGGATCAATTCACCTAGGTACTCATCTTGAGTGAGTTCATTTTTAATGTAATCGCCATAAGCCAATTCACTAACAAGGCGCACCCCATGGATCAGAACTACCTTTTCAAATTTGTCATAGGTTTCTGGATCGCGGATGATGCTCATAAAAGGTGCTAATCCGGTGCCGGTGCTAAATAAATATAAATGCTTACCTGGATTTAAATCATCTAGCACTAAGGTGCCAACTGACTTTTCACTAACCAGGATAGGGTCACCAACTTGAATTTTTTGTAAGCGGGAGGTCAGAGGACCATCTTGTACTTTGATGCTTAAAAACTCAAGATGTTCTGCATAATTTGGGCTGGCTACGCTATAGGCTCTAACCAGTGGCTTGCCTTCTACCTCAAGCCCAATCATTAAGAAGTGCCCATTACGAAAGCGCAGACCTTTGTTGCGGGTAGTGGTAAAGCTAAAAAGGGTGTCGTTCCAGTGTTGAACGGATAAAACAACTTCAGTATTGTAGGCAGCCATAAGAACGCGGATAAATAAAAATAATGTTTTGGATAATAGCCAATTATCACATTCTTGACCCAATAAATTCCGGCAAATAGACTGTAATTAGGACTATCTAGTGATATAGGTCAAATTTTTAGTCATTAAGGACTTCTGAAATAGGCCTGTTCTGAAGGGCTATGATGTCAGAATTCGCTTCAAATTTAATTCTAGAAACGACCATGGCAATTTTGACTGTAAATGCAGGATCCTCTTCATTGAAGTTTTCGGTTTATCCCACCCTAGACGGGTCGGTGCTACCTGCCATTTTGTCTGGAAGTTTTGAGGGTCTAGAACCATGGGGCGATTCTGACTTACGCTATGCATATCAAGGTGTGCAGCATGCAAAGCACTTTCGGATCCCAGAGCATGACCCTTTTATGGCGGCGCTTGGGCATTTAAAGGAGCTACTTCTGAGTATTGATGGCTTACCATCTATTCAGGCCGTATCACATCGTATTGTGCATGGTGGCTCGGAGTTTTTTCAGGCGGTCATTGCCACTGACGCTATCTTAGAAAAATTATCTGCCATGAGTGCATTAGCGCCACTGCATCAGTCACATAGTTTAGATGGTGTTCGTGCCTTTTCGAAAGCCTTTCCAGGAATTCCTCAAGTACTCTGTTTTGATACTGCATTTCACAAAACCATGAGTGATTTGGAAACATCGCTTGCTTTACCCCAAGAGATCACTCATCAGGGCGTACGCAGATATGGTTTTCATGGCATTTCATATCAATACATTATTGGTGAGCTCATGGAGAGCAGTGCACACGCAAGAGATAAAGTCTTGATGGCGCATCTTGGTAATGGGGCTAGCTTATGCGCCGCCAAAGATGGAAAAAGTATTGCTACTACCATGGGGTTTTCCGCTTTAGATGGTCTCATGATGGGAACGCGGAGTGGCTCTCTAGATGCAGGCGTTTTGATGTATTTATTGGGGCGGGGGTATACCTTTGATCAGCTTCAGGATCTACTGTATCGACAAAGCGGCTTATTAGGAGTCTCTACCATCTCTGCGGATATGCGTAAGTTGAGGAAGGATCCTAGTCCACTGGCTAAGCAGGCAATTGATTTGTTTACTTACCGCATGATTCGTGAAGCAGGTGCCATGATTGCTTGTCTTGGTGGCTTGAATTTGATTTCATTTAGCGGGGGAATTGGCGAGCACGACAGCATTTTGCGTTCAGCGGTTTGTCAAAAGCTGGCTTGGCTTGGCATTGAATTGAATGAAGAATTAAATTGCAGTGCCACTAGCAGTTTCACTCTTAAAATTAGCCCCCCAAAAAGTCGCATCGAGGTTTGGGTAGTTCCAACAGATGAGGGTCTCATGATTGCTAAAGAGGCAGTCAATCTTCTGCGATCAGCAGATTAGGAAGATTTTTTAGATTTTGCTCGCCCTGAGCTCTCGCGAATGCATAGCTCGGGTTGAATATTGATTGATTTCATGGTTTCGCCATTCAATAGCCGATAAATAGAATCCGCCGCATAAATACCAACATCACGCTGTTTCAAATCAACAGAAGTAATAGATGGAATGGTAAATGCAGAAAAGTCATTGTTATTAAAAGAGACTACAGAAATATCAGCAGGTACTCGCTTGCCAATTTCATGAAGGCCACGAAGAACACCCAGTGCATGGTAATCACTAGTGCAGATGATGGCGGTAGTTTCAGGGTGCTTACTTAGTACGGCCTCCACGGCTGCCCTGCCAGAGCTAAAGCGGTGATCCTCTTCGATAATGGCGGTAGGAGCTATAGCAATCCCAGAGCTTTTCAATTCCTTTTTTACTCCTGCCAAACGCGCTGCTGCACGTGCATTATGAAGGAGGGGCACGCCAATATAAGCGAATGATTGATGTCCAAGATCGAGCAAATGCCTGGCAGCTAATTGCCCTGCCTTACTTTGATTAACGGTGACGTAATGTTTCCCCTTGGGGTCTGTGGTCGTCCATAAAAGTAAGTGGGGAATATCTCGATGATCTAGAGTGTCAAATAGATCTTGATCATGATCCTCCCCAAGCAGAATTAAAGCATCAGCACCCTGTTCTAAAAGTCGATAAGCTGCAGACTCAGAGCTTGCAGAGGAGTACTCGGGTTGAGAAACGATGAGTGTAATTTTTTGCAGCTCAAGAGCATCGTTAAGATCTGAGATCGTCTGAGCAAAAGTAGAGATGCCATTTTTCGGAATGACTGCACCAACCACGATGGGTTTATTTGCCCTAAGATTTCTGCCTGCGGGATCTGGTAGGTAATGTAGTTTTTTAACGTGCTTTAGTATCCGCTCCCGCGTCTTTTCCGCTACTAAATCTGGGCGAGTTAATGCCCTAGAGACTGTTCCTGGTGAAACGGCAGCTGCTTTAGCAACATCATGCAGAGTGGGGATATTTTTTTTGCTCATATTGGGGCCTAATGCCCAATTACACCATGGGGACCTGCTTTTTTGCAAACGTTTGCATATTTTTTTTGATGATGATAGGATATTGCAAACGTTTGCATAAATACCGATTTAATCGAATTAATCATAGGGATTTGGAGAAATGACCACAACAAAGCATGAAATAGTCAAAACACTCGTGGAATGCGGTGCAAAACACGCTTTTACCTTGCCTGGATTGGGCATTACTTGGATGCTCGATGACTTTTATGAGGCTCGTGCAGACATCAAATTAGTCCTATCACGTAGTGAGCAACATGCTTCTATCATGGCTCAGGCCTACGGAAAAGTAACAGGCACGCCAGCAGTGCTGATGGGTATGGGACCATTTTTGACCACTACTGGAGCCTTTGGAATTTTAGAGGCTTACTTTGCTGGATCGCCAATGGTGGTTCTCACTGACACGTCTTGTTATGACGGTTTTGCTATGCGTGGCGTCTATCAAACAATGACCGGTGATTATGGTGCTGCTGATGCTGCAACTGTTTTGAGGACCATGACCAAATTTTGCGCCTATGCAACTGAAATTGATGAGGCCGTTTATGGCGTTCAAATGGCCTTTAAGCATGCAAACTTGCCGCGTTACGGGCCTGCAGCAGTTGTACTGAAGTCCAGCATTATTCGACGCGATTTTGAAATTAATCCAAGAGTAAGCCTCTATCCTTCAGCTGGACATTTGCAATACACGCCGGCTCGGCCGGATGCAAAAGCCGTCAACGAGTTAGCAGCAATGATTAAAAAAGCTGCGCGTCCACTGTTGATCGTGGGGCAGGGCGCGCAAAATGATCGGACTAGAGATTTATTGGCAAAAGTAGCTGGTAAGGGTGCTCTTGCGGTTGCCACGAGCTACAACGGTAAGGGTGTTGTAGATGAAACTTCACCTATCAGTGTCGGCATGCTGGGCACCTGGGGATGTAAGGCTGCTAATAATGCATTACGTGATGCTGATTTAGTGATTGCATTAGGCGCTAGTCTTGGGCCAGATTACATGCGCTTTTGCGAGGCAGGCTTCTTAAATCCAGAAAATCAAACGCTCGTTCAAATCGACATTGACCCACGTAATAGTGGATGGGTTTATCCCGTTAAGCTTTCTATTACTGGTGATGCAGGTGATGCATTAGAGATGCTACAAACTGCCGATCTTGGTGAATCAAAACGACTTGAGCGCTTAAAGTGGATTGCAGAAAATAATCTCAAGAGTCGTTATGGCGTGATTGATGAGTACAAAACGGCAGAGGGAACAGTGCATAACGTTGATATTGTTAGAGCACTTGATCAGCATTTGACCCCCGACCATTTACTAACGCTTGATGCTGGTAATAATCGCATCTGGGTTACCGGAACATTAAAGATTAGGACGCCCGGTCAGCTGTTGGTGCCTGGTGGTATTGGTGGAATGGGGTGGTCAATTCCAGCTGGTGTTGGTGCAAAAATTGGTAGACCTGATAAACGCGTGATTTCCTTGACAGGCGATGGTGGTGCCGGTATGTCTGTAGCTGCCTTATCTACTGCTATTTCTGAGAATGCTCCCATTACTGTTGTCGTAGCTAATAATTGTGGTTTAGGAATGGTTCGTGACAACATGAAAGGCGAGGCCTACGGAGTCAATTACCCACCAACGAATTTTGCTACGATTGCAAAAGGAATGGGCTGTCATGCTATCGAGGTAACGCGATCACAAGATATGCTGGAAGCCTTGAAAGAAGCAGAAAAAATGGATGGCCCATGCCTGATTGATGTAGCAGTTGATCCAGCAGCAAGCCATCATCCTGCTTCAGACTATTAAGAGAATGCTTTTAAGATGAAACCAGTCGCAGTCATTACTGGAGCTGCAAATAATATTGGGCTCGCCATTGCCAATCAATTTTGCCAGCACTACCAGGTGGTTGGACTGGATCGCGCATTTCAGGCTGAAGAAAAGAACTCTGGTAGTGCAGTTGGTCCATTTAAGAAAGTAGCATGCGATATTACCAATCCTGCAGAGGTGGAGAGTGCTCTGCAGTTAGCAAGAACACTCGGTCCTATTAAAGCAGTAGTTAATAGCGCTGCAATTACAGAGCCACGAGCTTCCATCAAAGATATATCTATTGAATCCTGGCGCAGAATGATGGATATTAATTTAACTGGGGCATTTATTGTGATGAAGGCATCAATGCCGTATCTTCAAGAATCACAAGGCGCTGGTTTATTGATCACTTCACGTGCAGGGAAGGTGGGTTATGCAGGTTTTGATCCAAATCCAGCGGGCACAAAGGCCCATTATTGCGCCTCAAAGGCTGGTGTGATCTCCCTCATTAAATCTCTTGCTATTGAGCTTGCGCCATGTGGTGTTCGAATCAATGGTCTTGCACCTGGCTCGATTGAGGGTACGATGATTCCAAAAGAGCTTTGGGCGGGACTGGCAGAAAAAATTCCATTAAAGAGATTGGGCTTACCTTTGGAAATTGCAGAGGCAGCTTACTTTCTTTGCTCAGATGCATCATCCTATATTACGGGACATATTTTGGATGTCAACGGCGGAACATTAATGGATTAGCGATATGACTGATACAAATAGTTTTCACCAACAAGTGGTTTTAATTACAGCGGCAGCCAGTGGCTTAGGCCGTGGCATTGCGATTGATCTCGCTAGACGCGGCGCAACAGTACATGTATGGGATCGAGATGCTCAAGCTTTAGCAGAGCTTTCGAGTGATGCAAAATCTGAAAATTTAGC
>CAJARE010000113.1 GCA_903944255.1 uncultured beta proteobacterium | reverse complement strand
TAAATGATTCACTTCAATCGGGTTAGAAACAGCTTGAACCGTTCTCAAATAATCATAAATCTTATCCGAGTCCTCTCTCGTTATTTTGGTATAGGCAACATAGGGCATAAAAGGATAAAGATCCTGGTCTTTTTTATTGACCCCATTATGTAGAACACGAAAAAAATCATCTTTGTTATATCTGCCAATACCTGTTGCCAGATCTGGAGTAATGTTTGGCGTTAGCAAATATCCAAACTGATTTGCCATTTTGAGTCCACCAGCAAAAGGTTTTCCGCCGGGTGCGGTATGACAAGAAATGCAATCGCCAGCCGTAGCCAAATATTGGCCTGCCTGAGCAGATGTTTCTGCCTTTGCAAGCGAAGGTAAGACCCCCATCAAACAGAAAAGCAATGCCAATAAAGGAGCTCGTGCTGGAAAATTCTTCATAGTTTTATTATTCTTTATTCAGAAAATGAATCACTCTGGCGATTCAATACCCTATATCGGTTTTAATCAGTTTCAATAATTGCTTTTCTAAATGCATCAACCATGTGATCAATTTGTGTCCGCGTGGTGATAAAGGGTGGCGCTAATACAAGAGTATCGCCAGGCGCACGTGTTAATACGCCATGCTTGAATGCTAGAGCTTGAGCCTGAAAACCGCGTTGTCCAGGAGCGCCCTCCTTTGCTCTCAACTCAATACCCGCCGCTAATCCAAAATTACGCACACTGACAACCTGATCAAGCTCAGCTAAAGAATGAACGGCATCTTCAAAATAAGGGGATAAGGTATTGACTTGATCAATGAGACCCTCTTGCTCAATCACATCAATCATTGCGAGCGCTGCCGCACATGACAAAGGGTGGCCAGAGCAAGTGTAGCCATGCATCAATTCAGCTAGATGAGGGGGGCCATTCATTAGAGCATCATGAATAGAGCGCTTCACAATCACCCCTCCCAAGGGTGCAGCGCCATTAGTGACTGTTTTAGCAAACAACATCATATCTGGAACAACGTCAAAAGTAGTCGAGGCAAACATATTTCCAGTTCTGCCAAACCCTGTGATTACTTCATCAAAAATTAATAAGAGTTGGTGACGATCGCAAATTTCTCGAATGCGCTTTAAATACCCTTTGGGTGGCACCAACACTCCAGTAGAGCACGCAATAGGCTCAATAATGACAGCGGCAATATTACTAGCTCCATGCAGGGCAATAATTCTGCTTTCGAGCTCATCAGCCATTTCTACCCCAAGCTCTGGTTGCCCTCTAATGAATGCTTGATTTTCAGCATCCCAAGTAGAGCGCAAATGGTCTGTACGCAATAATGATGTTCCGAAAGCATTACGATTATTCACCATGCCTCCGACTGATATTCCACCAAAACCAACACCATGAAAGCCACGCTCACGACCAATAAATAAATTACGCTGCCCCTCACCGCGAACACGCCAATATGCCAAAGCCAGCTTCATAGCGGTATCACACGCCTCAGAACCACTATTTACCAAAAAGACTCTGTCTAAGCCTGGTGGTGCAATTGAGGCAATACGATCTGCGAGTTGAAAGGCGCTAGGATGGCCAACCTGAAAACTAGAGGCAAAATCAAGCACATCAATTTGAGATTTCATTGCCTCCGAAATCTTCGGATGCCGATGCCCTGCACCAACACACCATAATCCTGATGTGCCATCTAAAATGCTTCTCCCATCGTCTGTCTGATAGGTAACCCCTGATGCCGAGTGAACCAAACGAGGAGCGTTCTTAAACTCTCGATTAGGGGTAAATGGCATCCAAAAGCTGTCTAGAGAACTCATATCATTCAGTATTAAATAATTTCTAATCATTTCTTAGTGGTAATTGACATTAGCATACCCCAAAAGAGACTTGAGATTACTAGCTTAACTGAGATAATGGATTCAAGAAGCCACTCATCTTGCCGCATACAAAGGGAAAAGCCAATGCTCATTCAATGCCCCAATTGCAATAAATTGAATCGCCTCCCGCCGAGTCGAATTGATGAAAAACCGATCTGTGGTGCCTGTAAATCCAGTTTGCTCTTAGGACCGCTTGATGCAGATCAGACTAGTTTTCAAGAAATCCTGAAATCAACTACCCTACCCATCATTGTTGATTTTTGGGCGCCATGGTGCGGTCCATGCAAAATGTTTGCTCCAACTTTTCTTTCTAGTGCAGGAAAATATGGGGAAGAAATACTTCACGTCAAAGTTGATACTGAAGCTAATCCCGCTATTGGCCAAGAATATAACATTCGCTCTATTCCAACTTTGGTCATCTTTAAAAATGGCTCTGAAGTTGAGAGATTTTCTGGTGCGCTATCTCCTGCGGAGTTAAATCAATACATTACTCGATTTAAATAAATCAAAAGCTGGAGGTGATGGGGCTTGGGAATTATTTAGACAGTTGACGTGCGCTCTTTGCTCTTAAAAAAATCAGCGCAACAATGCCCAATAACATAACGTATATTGAAATATATACAGCCCCCTTGCTATGAGCATAAGCAAAGCTTGAATAACTTAAATAAGCACAAGAGACGCAAAATAGTAGAGGCGTTATTGGATACAGCGGAATACTAAAATCTCTTTTAACGCCACGATCCTTAATGCGTAATATAAAAACAGCTATACCAATTAAGAATAGAAAAAACCAAAAGACTGGTGCTGTAAATTCCACCATCGCATCAAAGCCGTCAGCCTGAAAAGCCCCGAAGCCAACTAAAGCCAGACAAATCGCAGACTGGACAAGGAGAGCTAAGGTAGGCGAACCACGCTCACTCTCCCATCGACCCATAAAGCGCAGACTATCCCAGTCGTCACCAATTGCATAGTTAGTTCGGGCTCCCACAATCATGGTCGCATTGATGCTAGTTAATGCTGCAACAGCAACAAAAAGCCCAAGTAATTTTTCACCTAAAGGTCCAAAAGCCATTGCTAAAAGATCAGCCGGAGCAGCCTTACTACTAGACAGCTTTTCCATTCCCAAGCCAGCGATAAGGGCCCAGTTAACTAATAAATAGATGATGGTGATGAGAATGATACTAAGGACAATGACTGAGACAATGGCCTTGCTGCCCCCTTTTACTTCTGCCGAAATATAGGCTGACTCATTCCATCCACCGAAAGTGAGTAAAACAAACACTAGGGCCAGACCCAAAAGACCTATAGAAGGAGTATTTGAAAAAGCTGGCGCATGCTCAACTGAGGGTAAAGGTGATCCAATGAATCCAAAACCCACGGCAATAATCACTACTAACCCTGCTACCTCAAATAATGTCAATATACTTTGAATACCAGAGCTTAAGTGGATGCCAATTAAGTTGACTCCCGTGAGCACGACGATGATCATGATCGCCCATATCACCGTAGAGTAATTGCCAAGGGGAAGAACCTTGGTCATGTAATCACCAAAGACAAAAGCAAGTAAAGCTATAGATCCAGTATTGATAACGGTCGCTTTAGCCCAGCCGTACAAAAAGGAAATATTTTTTCCATAGGCCTTATTGAGAAAATGATAATCTCCGCCTGCATGTGGATACATGGTAGCTAGCTCAGCGTAACAAAGTGCTCCAGCTAGAGAGATGATAGAGCCAACAACCCATATCGCCATCATCCATCCAATATCACCAGTAATACCGGCAACCATCGATGGCGTCTTAAAGATCCCCGCCCCAATGACAATACCAACAATAATTGCTATTGCGCCTGTTCGAGATAAAAGGCGCTCTGGAATCTGATGAGCGTCATTGTTCATAGGCTGATTAAGAGAGTGCTGTTAGATGAAAATTTACCGTTTAAAACCGGAAAATTCTCGAATCATGTAGTTAGAATTTTCTTCACCTTTGATATTAGATCCATTAAAGCTTAGGCGAACTGTTCTCAAATTATTCATGTCGTCAATGTAACTAAATTGCAATCGATCTCCCTTCAGATCGGCATTGA
This sequence comes from uncultured beta proteobacterium, assembly GCA_903944255.1. Taxonomy (GTDB): domain Bacteria; phylum Pseudomonadota; class Gammaproteobacteria; order Burkholderiales; family Burkholderiaceae; genus Polynucleobacter. The sequence continues at coordinate 15,914 of CAJARE010000113.1, read as the reverse complement.
GAATGGGCTGAGTCTTCTTACCCAAAGTAAGATTGCCTCCTACATACTGAAACTTTTGAGACAGATTTAATATGGTGCTACTTTTTGAGTCAAAACTATCGAGCGCCCACTCTCCAGAAACATTGGCAGGCACAATCCAAAAATAACCCTTAGCAGGACTATCAATCTCTGCATCTGGCTGCCAGTCGCCCATATCAAATGCATGAGAGACCACACGTGTCCCTGGCTTCATTTTCAGAATAGTGGGTCTTAATTGCTGATTAAGCTCTGGAAGCAAATAGAGAGTGACGACAGTTGCCTTGGAGAAATCTTCTTTAAAGATATCGCCCTGAATAATTTTGACTTTATTAGCAACGCCTGCCCGCTCTGCATTTCTTTGTCCTAGTGCCGCCATATCCGGGTTGAATTCAATCCCGACAGCTCGAGCTCCAAAATCTCTTGCAGCAGCAATCGCAATCTTTCCATCGCCAGCGCCTAAATCATATAAGAGATCAGAGGGGCCAACATTGGCAATTTTGAGCATCTTAGCAACCAACTCATTACCTGTTGGAATCCAGATCACATCCTTACCACTTTGACCCATATTAGGCCTGTACTTATCATCACCAAGCTCAGTTGAACTTTGAGAAAAGGCATTGCTAAAAGCAAAAAAGGCTAAAAGGAAGATAAGTTTTTTAATCATGTGTATCAACTGAAAGAGAATTTATATTAAATGATATGCAGAATGCAGCAATCATAAATTAAATCGTAGGAAATATGTTTTCAGGCTCAGAAAACCTAAACTATCGACCCAACCCTGAATGGGGCAGTTAAATCCTCCTATATCAGCAATTCCTGCGAAGAATCGCTAGGGGCAGCATAATAATGCTCATATGACACTTACAGAATTACGCTATATCGTCGCTGTTGCTCGTGAACGCCATTTTGGACGAGCGGCAGATGCTTGTTTTGTTTCTCAACCGACCCTATCCGTTGCGATTCGCAAACTAGAGGAAGAGCTCAAGACACAAATTTTTGAGAGAACCAATACTGAGGTTGCCATGACTAGTTTAGGCGCCCTGATTGTTGATCAAGCTCAAAGAGTCCTTGAGGAGGCAAATTCCTTAAAGCATCTTGCCAAGCATGGGCAAGATCCACTATCGGGCCCATTAAGATTGGGTGCGATTTATACAATTGCCCCCTATTTACTCCCCAGCTTAGTGAGAGTGGCAAGAGAAGAACTGCCAAATGCCCCTCTTTTTTTAGAAGAGAACTTTACCGTTCGCCTGCTAGAGATGTTGCGTCAAGGTGCTCTAGACTGCGTAGTAATAGCAGAGCCTTTTGCAAGCGCTGGACTTAACCAAATTGATTTATATGATGAGCCATTCTTAGTAGCGGTTCCAAAGGGGCACCCCTGGGAAGAGCGCAAATCAATACCGCATCGAGAGCTTAAAGAACAAAACACCCTATTGCTTGGGACCGGACATTGTTTCCGAGATCATGTCCTAGGTGTATGTCCAGAATTAAACCGCCTAGGATCCGGCTCAACGATTGGCGAGCAACGCAGTTTTGAAGGATCCTCTCTCGAGACCATCCGACAAATGGTAGCAAGTGGCATAGGAATATCAGTCATGCCACGAACTTCCGCTACTGAGGTAGTAACCCCAGATCAGCTAATCAGGTACATTCCTTTTGAGGAGCCTATTCCCACAAGACGAGTTTGCCTAGTCTGGCGTAAAAATTTTCCGCGCTCAGCTGCAATGACCAAATTGGCAGAAGTCATTCGTCAATGCGCCCTGCCAGGGGTCAGTTACATCTGAAACAAATCTTGTAAATTAACTTAAGTCAGATACGAGCGAGGCTAGGGTTTCAGATGGAAGCGTTTTGACGTGCATAGGATAGTCTTTATGATCACAACCGACCATCATTTGGGCTCCAGCCTTTAATGCTTTTTTCATGTCGCCAGTAAGATCAAATCGCATGAAATGTACTGCAGATGTTTTTTCTGCAGTAGAACGCTCTAGATCCTCATCGGCTACTGCATAAACACGAGGCTGACCTTCTACTTCAATAAATATCTGATGCTCAACACCAACTAATTTAGCGAGCGCTACTTTACGGTCTGCCTCATTAGGGTACTCAATCATCATTGTTGCCTTGAAGTCAGATCCACTTGGTACCAGAGGGTTATAAGCATTCAACTCGTCTTGAATACCCTCTTCTTCAAATGTCTTTTCTACACGCAACATTTCTTGTATCTGATAGCGCATTAAAAATTCATTCTCAAAAATCATGGTGACATGATCGCCAAGATGGACGGTGCGTAAACGACGCTCTTTAATTGCTTGCTCACGAAAAGCAGGACGCTCTTTGTGATAAGCCTCAAGACTTAAAAGACTATCGCGTGTAATAGTTGCCATACTTTAATATTTCCTTTGTATTTATAGTGTTTTACTTACAGGCCATATGCTTTAGCAAGCAGAGTAAGCGGGTGAGCCATTTCTGATTTTGGCAATCCCAACTCTTCCATGCCTTGCTCAATATGATGCCCGGCAAGCTGACAATCTGAACTGATGTAATTTGGCTCCTCTTCGGCCATCCTATTGAATACAGGCTTACCAATTTTCATGGCCATTTCATGAAACTCTTTCTTTACACCCCAAGTACCAGAGTGGCCAGAACAACGCTCGACCACATTGACTTCAGTACCAGGAATGAGCTTTAGAGTTTCAGCAGTCTTTTGACCAACGTTTTGTACCCGTGAGTGACAAGCCATGTGATAGCTAACGTGTCCCAACTCTTTGCTGAAATCTTTTTTCAACAGCCCATCAGAATTTCGTGCCATAAAGTATTCAAATGGATCCCACATGGCATCTTTTACTAATTGAGTATCAGCACACTCAGGGAACATGAGTGGTAACTCTTGCTTGAACATCAATGTACAAGAAGGAATGGGTGTCAAAATAGCATAACCCTCACGAGCGAACTTAGCCAACTTAGGAATATTTTTTTCTTTATTCTGGGCAACTGACTCTAAATCACCTAACTCTAATTTTGGCATTCCACAACATGCCTCCTTATCAACCAACTCATAAGGAATGCCATTGTGCGCAAGAATCTTAATGAGATCCTGACCGATACCAGGTTCGTTGTAATTGATATAGCAAGTGGCGTATATCACCACTTTGCCAGGCGTTTTGGCGCCATCAATCACCGGGAGGTCTGCAGATTTTTTGGCAAGTTGCGGGAAGGTTTTGGGTGCATATTCTGGAATCCAAGCATTCTTATCAACGCCCAAAGCTCCTTCCATCATTAAACGAGCAAGCCCAGTGCTATTCACCGCATTGACTGCTTGGGTCACAATGGGAATGCCAGCGAAGTGTCCCATCTGATCGGTTGAAGAAAGTAGCTTGTCGCGGAAACTCGCTTTATCGTCTTTAAAGTTCACCGCCTTGGCACGTAACATCAAATGAGGAAAATCAATATTCCATGGGTGAGGTGGCACATAAGGGCACTTCGTCATGTAGCAAACATCACATAGGTAGCACTGATCAACCACCTTCTGGTAGTCAGCCTTATCAACCTGCTCCATCTCAAGATCTTCGGTAGCATCAACCAAATCAAAAAGAGTAGGAAATGATCCGCAAAGACTCACGCATCGACGGCAGCCGTGGCAAAGGTCAAATACCCGCTCCATTTCAGCTTCTAAATTAGCCTTGTCATAAAACTGAGGATTTTTCCAATCCAAGGGATGTCTTGTTGGAGCCTCTAAACTGCCTTCACTGATTGTCATATTCATTCTCTTGTATTTTTGTGCATGGGCCATGCGACTAGATGGGGCTAGTTTATGACCCAAAGAGTCGATAGTAAAATTGTATTAATTAACAATATCAATAGAAAATAGCTAAATACATATCCGTTTTAGGGCAGCAAACCACCTTAATTACCCATAAATCATGAAATCAAGGCTTGATTCACTGATATTGCCCCTAAAAACACTTTTAAATGGGGTCTGATCTTATATTTTATTAATTGAAATTTCTATATCAGTTGTTTTTGACTATCAAGCCAATACAAAAATATGATTATTCAAACCCACAGATTTGTTCATAATTGCCCTCAGGTGAACGTTTAAAAGCTTAAAAATCTGCTTTATCACCGAATTTCAACTAACCATTTTTTAGGAGTCAACAATGGCTAAATCTGTAAAAGGCTCAAAGACTGAACAGTCTTTGAAAGAGGCATTTGCTGGTGAATCACAAGCAAATCGTCGTTATTTGTATTTCGCGAACCAGGCTGATATCGCTGGTGCAAACGATGTTGCAGCAGTATTTCGCTCAACCGCTGAAGGTGAAACAGGCCATGCCCATGGTCACATGGAGTATTTGATCGAAGGCGGCGCAGGCGAGCCAGGTACTGGTATGCCTGCAAAGACTGTTGCTGAAGCATTGCAAGCAGCTATCGCTGGAGAAACACATGAGTACACTGATATGTACCCAGGTATGGCTAAGACAGCACGCGACGAAGGCTTTGACGAAATCGCTGATTGGTTTGAAACATTAGCAAAGGCTGAGCGTAGCCACGCTAATAAGTTCACCAAAACTTTAGAAGCGCATTTAGCAAACGTTTAATTAGTAGCAATATAAAAAAGCCGCCCTCGGGTGGCTTTTTTTTGTCTCAATTTTTTAATGCGAAGATGGCCAGAATTCTTTATCGTCGTACATTGATTTACTCAGTGGTGGAATTTTTAACTCTCGCCTTATTTCTATCAAGGGCATGTGGGCGATAGCAAGATGATCTAATTTTGTAAAGTCGCCACCACATGCTGCACCACGTTGTAATGCTTCAGCAAAAAGATCTGCAGCTCCTGGCATATCCATTGCACCTCTTATGCCAGCTTTGTAATACGGATCCCCACCACTCCCGTAAGGTATAAATTGAGTGGTAGTACCGTGTGTAAATAACCCAACTTCATGAATCAATAAATTAGCCAGCGACGCCATCCAATTGGCATCACTACCGTCAAGGCCAAGCTTGATAGCCCCAAGAGCGAGTTCCCCTGGGCCAGTAGCTTCATAACCTGAGATAACGTGACCCATATCGTGACTAACATAGTAGCTAGGATTTGGAGAATCACGCCCTGGTATCTTTAACTTACTTCGAGCATAAAAATGAGTAAATGCCCAGCCTAAACTTCCATAAGGCATATGCGCGAACTCAGCAATACGATCAAAAAACTGATCGTCAAGTTCACGCGGGTCGCCAGGAGGAAATTTAGCATTGTGCTCAGAGAGATCAGGTGTGTACTGGCCATAAAAACGAAAGAAATCAGCTGATGCATCAGTTGCCGACAGGTGAGCAAAATCTCGTAACATCGTAAGCTCGACTCCATTAAATTTGAGTGCTGCAGCGTATTCCTCAACACGACGAAATTGCATCTCATTTTTTGGATGGCGGCACAAATCTAACACAATCGCAATTTGCATAAAGACTCGCTGATAGTTTGCATCTGGCAGATGCACAGCAAGTTCCGAAGGTGTAAGAGCCACACTCTTTGGTAAAGCGCTCATATCGATATTTAGTATGTGTGTTGCTAGGGTATTTAATAAGCGGCTTTGCTCAGGTGTAGGTCCACCATCAATATCCATTAAGCCGATGATCCCCCTCATCATTGCCTGTGATGCAGGCCCAGGCAAGGGAAAACGAACATTTTTACTACCAACACTGCTTTGTATATTCTTCATAAATGATTGATGGAAATAAAGATGGCAACAATACCAATTGGCTAAGTGAATGGTCCATTCAGTCGAACAGTATCCCAATTTAAAACAATAGCAATAGTGACCCATATTAAATACGGCAATATGTATAAGCTATATCTAGTAGACAGTTTTCGTATCGTCAGCAAGATGGCCAGAACTGAAAGCCACAAAAATACTGCTTCATATAAAGCCCAATCTGGTCTTTGAAAACGAAAATACAAAATACTCCAAAGTAAATTTAGAAAACCGTTTAACCAAAATAAAATATTTAAACGGCTAAGAACTGCGGGATCTGAAGTGAAGTGCTTTGCACCATACCAAGCCATACCAGACAAAATAAAAATGGTAGACCAGATAGGTCCGAATGCTGCGTCAGGCGGCTTCCAAAAGGGCTCTTTTAAGGCTTGATACCATGGCCCTAAATCCGTTGCCAAGCCACCCAGGATTGCCACTGTTAAGCCCCAGACAAATGGCATGATCATTTTCTTATTCAACATAGATTTTAATTAGCCTTTGACTCAAAAAAAGGTAGTTAATAAAACGATTTATGGCTAGCAAGCAATATATCATCTATTAAGTAGCTCATTGCAATAGAACCTTGGGTCATCAAAACCATCAAAACGGAAATACCTATGAAAAATAGTCGTCGGCAATTTATCCTCCTTTCAGCAACTGGAGCTACTGCTTTGTTATTCAATAGCAAAGTACAAGCTCAAACGATGGTCTCTCCATCAGATCCACAGGCAACTGCCTTGGGTTTTGTCGATGATGCATCTAAAGTTAATAAAGCAAAATATCCTCAATACGCTGCAGGCCAACACTGCGGTTCTTGTGTTCTTTATCAAGGCGCCGCAGGATCGGCTAATGGACCTTGCGGCCTATTTCCAGGCAAACATGTACCTAGTAATGGCTGGTGCTCTGGATATACTAAAAAATCTTAATTTTCAGAACGTCCCGCTGGAATAATAAAGGCCACTTCAGCGGCCTTTATTATTTTACAAACATCAGCACTTCAAGAGACCCTTAACGCCCTGCACCTAAGCGTAATAGTAGATTAAGAAAAATACCAGAATAAAAATATTCAGGGTGCCAAAGATAATAAGCACAGGTCTACCAATATATTCCCACTTTTTTTCTTTTGATAAACTTTTTGTAAGTTTTTTTTCTTTATTAAACATAAATAAAATCGTTATATTTCAAAATGCTCCCGCACTTTGATCAGGATTTTTGCTGGGGATAGCCCATAAAAATCTAAGAGCAGATTAACATCACCATGCTCGACGTACTCATCGGGTAAACCAATTTGTAGCGTCGGAATCTGAATTTTATTTCTTGATAACGCTTCTAGACAGGCGCTTCCGGCCCCACCTTGAATAGCACTATCTTCAATGAAGACTAAGGCATCATGATTTTTTGCCAAATCTAGAAGCAATTGCTCATCTAAAGGCTTTACAAAACGCATGTCGGCGACAGTTGCATCGAGCTCCTCTGCGACCTGCAGTGCGTTATAAAGCAATGGACCGAAGCAAACAAAAGCAATCTTTTTTTCAACAGCCTCCGCACTTTTTAACTTACGAACAATTATCCCTTTACCAACGGAAATTGTTTCGAGTTTGGTAGATGCCTCTGGGCCAACTCCAGAACCACGGGGATAACGCACTACTGAAGGACCATTCAAACTAAAAGCAGTAGTGAGCATGTTGCGACAATCTTCTTGACTGGAGGGCGTCATTAAGACCACATTCGGCAGGCATCTTAGAAAAGCGGTATCAAATACACCGGCATGGGTTGGTCCATCTGCACCAACCATACCCGCCCGATCGATTGCGAAGACAATCGGAAGATTCTGCAAAGTGACATCATGTATTAGTTGGTCATAGCCCCTTTGTAGAAAGGTGGAGTAGATCGCCACTACTGGCTTTAGACCCTCACAAGCAATGCCAGCCGCAAAAGTCACTGCATGCTGCTCCGCAATGCCGACATCAAAGTAGCGCTTGGGGAACCGTTTCTCAAACTCAACTAAGCCCGAACCCTCGCGCATTGCTGGCGTAATACCAATCAGACGCTCATCTTGCTTTGCCATATCGCAAAGCCATTCGCCAAAGACTTCGGTATAGGTTTTTTTACCTGGCGCAGAAGGTTTAAGGCCCTCGCTGGGATTAAATTTTGAAGGGCCATGATAAGCAATCGGATTTAATTCTGCTCTCTCATATCCCTTTCCCTTTTTTGTAACGATGTGTAAAAACTGTGGGCCATCAGTCTGTGCAATTTTTTTCAGATTTGTCAGCGTAATAATGAGGTCATCAAGATTATGGCCATCAATTGGGCCATAGTAGTCAAAACCAAATTCCTCAAAAATCGTAGCAGGGCCAATCATTCCTTTAGCATGACCTTCAAGTCTTTTTGCAAACTCTCTCAAGGGAGGAGTATAGGAAAGCATCTTGTCCAAGCCTTTTTTGGTAGCCCCATAAATTGAACCACTAATTAGTTTTGCCAAATATCGATTCAGAGCCCCAACAGCAGGAGAGATCGACATTTCGTTATCGTTCAAAATGACGATTAAGGGAATTGATTTATCAACCCCAGCATTATTTAAACCCTCATAGGCCATACCAGCACTCATTGAGCCATCGCCAATGACTGCTACAACATTCCGTTTTTCCCCTTTGACTTTGCTAGCTACCGCCATGCCCAGAGCTGCTGAAATACTAGTTGAGGAATGGGCAGTGCCAAAAGCATCGTATTGACTTTCAGAGCGCTTTGGAAATCCAGACAATCCACCAAACTGACGCAGACTAGGCATCATCTCTCTACGCCCAGTCAAAATTTTATGGGCATAACTTTGATGTCCAACATCCCAAACAATTCGATCTTCAGGAGTATCAAACACATAGTGCAATGCAATGGCTAGCTCAACTGTTCCCAGATTGGAGGATAGGTGCCCACCAGTGCTTGCAACAGATTGAAGAATAAATTCACGTAATTCGTCAACTAATTGCGGCAACTGAGTCTGCTCGAGTTGCTTTAACTCTTGCGAAGAGTTAATCGTATGAAGTACTTTAGTAGCCTGGAGCATATTTAACGCCGTAATTATTTTGGAGAGTAAATACTATAGAGAATTCGCTTGAAATCTTCAATTTCATTATTAGGAGAATTTTGCAATGCATTAATAGGCGCATGCATAAATTTATTGGCTAGAGCATCTGCCATGATCGATAAAACCTCAACCGGATCTTCACCTCTTTTGATACGGCGGACTGCTTTTTCTAGTTCAATTTCTTTCAGTCGCTCTGCAGTATTTTGTAGAGATTGAATGATTGGAACTAATGTTCTTTTTTGAAGTGTCTGAAAAAATTCACTAACGCCTTTATCGATAATTAACTCAGCGTCTGCCATAGAAAGCTCACGACTATTACGGCCCTCATTAACAATGCTACCCAAATCATCAACTGAGTACAGGTAAGCATCTTTGAGAGATCGAATCTCTGGCTCGATATCACGTGGCACAGCCAAATCGATCAATACAATGGGCCTGCTATTTCTGGCCTTCAAAGCTGTTTTAATCATCCCCATGCCAATGATTGGTAATGCACTTGCAGTGCATGAAACGATGACATCAAAATCATGCATGCGAGTTGGCAAGGATTGCAAAGGAAATGAATCTGTTTGTAGGCCCTTCTCAGCAAAAACTTTTGCCATCTCATCACCACGATCAACCGTACGGTTGCTAATGGCAATCTCTTTGGGTTTTTTACTAGCGAAGTGTGAGGCACATAACTGAATCATCTCGCCTGCACCAATAAACAAAATTTTTGAGCTACTGAGATCGCCGAAGATTCTCTCGGCTAAACGTACCGAGGCTCCAGCCATTGAAACTGAATGTTTGCCAATATCTGTTGTTGCTCTTACTGCCTTGGCAACAGAAAAGGTTTTATTGAATAAAGGCTTTAGGTATGTTCCTAAGGTACCCGCTTGGGTAGCTAATTCAACAGCTTTTTTCATTTGACCCAGTATTTGGGTCTCGCCCAAAACCATCGAATCCATTCCGCAACTTACTCTAAATACATGCTTGATAGCATCAGCCTCTTTTGCAGAGTAGATATAAGGCTTCAATACATCGCTATGCAAACGCTTTTGAGAAGTGAGCCAATCAAAAGCACGCTCCTCTAAATGATGGCTAGGATTAGTAACATCATTAGCGGCGCAGTAAATCTCCATGCGATTACAAGTTGATAAAATCGCCACCTCTGGCATCAACTCAGAATGCGTACCCCTTAAATAATTACGAAGATCCAATAATGAATCTTCTAAATCCTCTGGAGAAATGGCAACACTCTCTCGAATATCGATTGGAGCCGTGTGATGATTCACGCCAAGATTGAGTATTTGCATGCTAGCGGCTATTTAAAAATAGCTTTCGGTGGATCTAGAAAAATCATGGAAATGATTCTTCCTCTTGATTGGCAATCTGTCAATCAAGATTGACACCTATTTAGGCTTTCCTACCTAGGGAAAACCCGCAGATCAGGAATTATTGCTGATTCTTAGTAGCAGCCTCGTAGGCCTTAAATTTTTTGTATGAATTAATGGTGGAATACAGGGCAAAGGCAGTAATCAGGACGAAAAATACATTGGTCAATGAATATTCTTGATACAGAATCCAGATCTGGCCAAATAGGGCTATGGGGAACACAACGATGGCAAATTTGAGCCAAAGCATGGTTCTTTTCAGTTTTGCATCTACTGGAGCCGATTCAGATGGCTTATTCATTTTCTATCCTCATTACCTAAAGGGGCTGGGCCCCTGATTAATCTCTTCTCAGTATACGAAAAATGAAGGCAGTAAGGCCCTGAGCAAGAATGAAGGTAAAGATAGCGCCCATTAGACCCATAAACACCGCAGGAATAACACCTAAATCAAGCTGTCTAGCAAACAATAAGGCCATTGCAAACCCGCCTGCAGCACAAGCTATCTCAATTAGTATTTTTATCGTGCTAAAGCGCTCACTAGATTGACCCATTTAATACCCCAAAATCAGACACTGGATAGAGTTCATTTTATATCCCGAGCACCCCAAAAAGGCCTAAACATCACTGTTACGGATAAGCATTCTGCATTGCAATATATTGACTTATAAGGGAAATTCCTTATAAAACTGTATAGATTTTTTTACACATTAGTACTAAATTCACCTTGTGGTAATGAAGGTTAATTTAGTACCCTCGTGTGGGTTAGCACGACGCAGTTAGATTTGAGAGGAAAAAAGCTATGACAAATAACACTCTTACAGGTCTGAGTGTTGAGGAGGCGGAAGAGTTACATCGCAACCTCATTCAAGGGACGCAATTTTTTGGGATGATTGCAGCACTCGCCCACTTACTTGCTTATATCTATTCACCTTGGTTGAAATAATTAAAGGAGATTGAGATGATCTACGGAAAAATGTGGACAGTAGTTAGACCAACCGTTGGCATTCCCCTATTTTTGGGTGCGTGCGCAATCGGTTCTTTTTCAGTTCATTTAGCATTACTGAACAATACAACTTGGGTGAAAGCATTCTTAGAAGGCGGCAAGTCTTCTAGCGCTGCTGCTGTTGCTTCTAAAGCACCCGCGGCACCTGCGGCACAAAAATAAGTTTTATTTTGTCTCATAAGACCTAGATCATTAGATCTAGGTCTTATTTTTTTGTTTTGTGCATCCGTCAGTTAAACTAATTTTTAGATGAATCGTTTTAGTCAAAAATTAATCAGCACTTGGGCTAATTTAGGCCCTAAGTTTTTACCTTTTGCTGATGCTGCTTCTGCTGAGCTACCTCTAGGCAGACTACTGAGACTATCCCTATTTCAAGTATCGGTTGGCATGGCACTAGTGTTATTAGTGGGCACCTTAAATCGAGTGATGATTGTTGAGTTACAGGTACCAGCATCCTTAGTTTCGATTATGGTTTCCTTGCCAATTATTTTTGCACCCATTAGAGCGTTGATTGGTTTTCGCTCAGATACCCATAAGTCTGCCCTAGGTTGGCGTCGTGTTCCTTATATTTGGATGGGAACGATGGTGCAATTTGGTGGCTTAGCTATCATGCCTTTTGCTTTACTTGTCCTAGCTGGTGCAGGCAATGCGAGTGAGGCGCCGGCGTGGATTGGGCTGGCTGCCGCAGCACTGGCATTTTTATTTGTGGGCGCCGGCATTCACACGACACAAACGGTAGGTCTTGCTCTAGCTTGTGATCTTGCGCCGCCTAAATCCCAAGCCAATATTGTGGGTCTGATGTATGTAATGTTATTAATTGGCATGATTGGTAGCGCCCTCATTTTTGGCCAGTTATTAGAGGAGTACAGTCCCGGTCGCTTAATACAAGTGATTCAAGGTTGCGCTGTAGTCACAATCGTATTAAATGCAATTGCTCTTTGGAAGCAAGAAAGTCGCGAAGAAGCCCGCGCAAGAGCAATGGTAGCCAGAGAACAAAACTTTAAAGAATCTTGGGAAACTTTCAAAAAAGGTGGCCAAGCTATTCGACGCTTAATCGCAGTCGGTTTTGGGACGATGGCATTTAGCATGAATGATGTTTTACTTGAGCCCTATGGTGGTGAGCTATTAAAAATGAGTGTGAGCGCCACAACGGTCTTAACCGCTACTTTAGCTTTGGGCTGTTTATTTGGCTTCAGTATTGCCTCCAAGGTACTAAGTGCTGGTTATGACCCTTTTAAGATGGCCAGCAATGGCGCAAAAATTGGTATTCCTGCATTCTTACTAGTGATTGTGGCTGCACCCTTAGGCAGTACAGTCATTTTTATTGCGGGAGTGCTGCTCATCGGATTTGGCAATGGATTATTTAGTCATGGAACCTTGACTGCCACCATGAAATACGCCCCAGAAAATCAAAGTGGTTTGGCTTTGGGTGCGTGGGGAGCAGTGCAAGCAACTGCTGCAGGCATTGCAATCGGTGTGGGAGGAGTATTTAGGGATATTTTTGCCAGTATGGCCTCAAGCAATTATTTCGGTGCAGATCTTAATCATCCGGCAACTGGTTACTGTGGCGTGTATTTGCTGGAAATCATTTTGTTATTCATCACCATTGCAGCCATGACCAATCTTATATGGCCTTCGAAGCCGAAAGAATCAGTTGCTTAGTCTTCTGCTACCATCCTTCCAATGATGACCTTACCCCAATTAGTTGAAAAGACTTTAATTATTCTTGGCTTTTTTATTAGCTCCATTAGTTTTATATTGATTACCTTGAGTCTCTGGGACGTCATTTCTGAAGAAACGTTCGCCTTTGGTATTTCTTCAGGCATTCGTGTACTGGGCAGCTGCGCTATCATGGGATGCCTTCTGAGCGCAACAGGCTTCGGAATCGGAGACTATTTTAAAAACGAAGCAAAGGAGTGAATATGTTTAAAAAATCAGATTACTTCATTCTCATGGCGGTGGTGATTTCTTTCTTTACCTCCGCTTATTTATGGTTTGTAGTTCAAGATCGAGAGCAGTCTATCTTTACAGCGCTTTGGGTTCCCTCAATATTTTGCTTTGGGATTTATTTCAAATTAGCTGCATTATTGAATCGTAAAAAATGAGTAATACAAACCTACTCCTAATATCGATCTTTGTTTTTTGCTTATTAATTGCTGGCCTGTATTACATGGTTCGAGAATTTATGGGAGAAGTGCAGGATGCTTTCCCCGACGTCAACGAATGGCTAGACTCTGATAAGAAGAAAAAGAAGTAATCACCACTCTAGCTTAAAGTAGTTTTTTAATCGCTTCTTCCATCTTGCTTGCTCCGTCGGCAGTTGCAAATCGTGTGATGGATTGACCATCTTTGCTCACTAAAAATTTAGTGAAGTTCCACTTAATTCCAGTAGTCCCCAATATGCCAGGTGCTTGATCCTTTAAATATAGGTACAAGGGATGGCTGCCGCCCCCATTCACATCTGTTTTTTCAAACATCGGAAAAGTAACACCATAGTTAGTGCTACAAAAGTTTTGTATTTGCTCTGCAGATCCGGGTTCTTGAGCGCCAAATTGATTGCATGGGAATCCCAGTATCTCAAGGCCTTTAGCTTGATATTCGGAATATAGATTTTGTAAATCACGATATTGAGAAGTGAATCCGCAGTTACTTGCGACATTCACTATTAAGAGCACTTTACCAGCGTAATCCTGTAAATTTTCTGGGGATCCATTAATTCTTTTGAGGGGGATATTCGGCAACATCTCTACTCTCCATATTCATAAAATCGATCTGCAAATATTTCATATTCAGGTCATAATAAATACATTCTGTCGGCTTTGCTTTATTGCCCCATTTTCCTTTTAATGATGATGACCAAAGGACTCCGTGAACCCATCTGATGCACCCTATCGGAGCCTTTGTACCGACTGCGGTATTTCTCGAACCAGCAACCCAAAACGCTGCGGTGAAGCTTGTCAATTTATCAAGCCGAATTACCCAGCACTAGAAACTCAGGTTCACGGTAGACCAAGAGACTTAAGTCGTCCTGATGAACTCCATTTTGGCCCCTTCATCAAAATGCTCAGAGCTGGGCTTAAAAATCCTAGCGCTGGAGCGCAATGGACTGGGATTACCACTCGCATTGGTGAGCGTTTATTAGAAACTGGCGCGGTAGATGCCATTTTGACTATGACCGAGGATCCTGAGGATCGCTGGAAGCCATTGCCGATCATTATTGATAAAGCATCTGATATGACCAAGTGTCGTGGCATGAGAATGGGGTATGCCCCGCTTCTCTCTCTGTTGGAGCCCGCCATTGCCAAAGGCTATAAAAAGATGGCTGTCATTGGTATACCCTGCCAGGTATACGCCTTAAGGGCTCTAGAGAAAGAGCTTGGTCTAGAAAAGCTTTATGTGATTGGCACCCCCTGCTCCGACAACACTACTACCGAGAATTTTCATCACTTTCTATCATTAATTAGTTCTGAACCAGAAGAGATTAACTATCTCGAATTTAGAGCGGATTACCATGTAGAGGTCCGCTTCAAAAGTGGTAAGAAGAAAGAGATTCCCTTTCTTAAATTACCGCTTTCTACTTTGCCAAATGACTTCTTTCCCTTAACCTGCCGCACCTGCGTTGATTACACCAATGTATTGTCAGACATTACAGTTGGTTATATGGGTGGCCAAGGAGAGCAATGGCTTATCGTGCGCAATCAACGTGGCGAAGAATTATTAAATCTTTTAGGCGATGAAGTGCGCACATCAGCACCGGGTACCGCTGGTAAACGTCACTCTGCCGTTGTTGGTTTTATGAAAAACGTGGAACGCGCAGCTGGCGGACTTCCTTTAAGAAAAATGCCGAATTGGTTAAGGCCAATCGTGGGTTGGTTAATGCCTAAAGTGGGTCCTCGTGGTCTTGAATTTGCTCGAACTCGTGTTGAGATGAAAGCGATTGAAACAGTGCTGCACCTGAGAAGAGAGCAAGCTGCAAAAATGGCTTCCATGGTTCCCAAGCATATCTGGCCTCTAGTAGAGCCCTATGGCATCACGCCCACCGAACAAGAAATTCATAAACCCTAAACTATTTTCCCTTTGGAGCATTCCATGGCTTTATTCTTAATTGGCCTCATTATTTTTCTTGGTAGTCACTCTACTCGCATCTTTGCTGAGTCATGGCGCAACCAAATGATTGACCGAATCGGTGAAGTGAAATGGAAAGGTTTGTACACCATCATCTCTTTGATTGGTTTCATCATCATGGTGATTGGTTATGGTCAAGCAAGGCAAAGCACGGTAGTTTTATGGCAGCCTAATAGTTTTCTAATCTATATTGCCCTTGCCTTAAACCTAATCGCCTTTATTTTCCTAGCAGGAAGCTCGCCTTCGAATAATGCGATTCGTCTCAAACTCAAGCATCCCATGATCTTGGGTGTCAAAGTATGGGCACTAGCCCATCTCCTCTCAAATGGCACTCTAGTTAATCTCATCCTGTTTGGCGCCTTTTTAATTTGGGCTGTACTCGATTTTCGTTCAGCCAGAAAGCGCCCTGTTCATATCCCCCAACAGGCTCAAGTGAGTACAAAAGCAACCGTGATTACCATCGCTTCTGGAATAATTCTCTGGATCATTTTCATATTCGGATTACACCAATTCTTAATTGGAGTCTCTCCTCTTGCTCAGCTGTCTTGAGCATTCTTTTGAATTCATCTGGTATG
>CAJARE010000112.1 GCA_903944255.1 uncultured beta proteobacterium | reverse complement strand
CATGCAAAAAGATCGTCAAGCTACCAAAAACCAGGATCATTACTAAACTGACCCACTGCATAGCATCGATTTTCCGGTGTCGGTAGTAAACCCAAAGTATCTGCACTATGGTAGCAACCATTGCCACAATAGTAGCGGTATAGATATCGCCGAATTTAAAGGCGACAAAAAATAAAATGATAGGGAAGAAGTCAAAAAGAAATTTCATGGTGAGATTATGCAGCTATTTGATATTTACCCTTTTGGGTTGACTGCGGCGTTTTCGCTGGGCTCAAAACTGAGTGATGCAGAATTAATGCAGTAGCGAAGACCGGTGGGGGCGGGTCCATCATCAAAAACGTGACCTAAATGAGCATCGCAGTTTGTACAACGCACTTCGGTCCGAATCATGCCATGTGTTACGTCTTTAACTTCCTTAATCGCTGATGTGTCTTCAGGTGCGTTATAACTAGGCCATCCGCATCCTGCATCAAATTTTGTTCCAGATAGAAAAAGTGGTGTATCGCAACATACGCATTTATAGCGGCCTTGATCCCAATGATCCCAGTATTTTCCAGTAAAGGGTCTCTCAGTTGCGGCCTCTCGTGTTACCCGATACTCTATATCGCTTAAAACTTCTTTGTATTCTTGATTCGTTTTTTTCATAAAGGAAATCTCAAAAGTATGTTCACTTATTAAGAGGAACAGCTTACCTCAATATGATTTTCCCCAGGATGGGGTGGTTTTGCATAATCTTCGTGTTGGGGTTGGTCATTAAATGGCGTTGCAAGAATAGTCATCAACTTTTGAATTTCTGAATAATTGTCTTGTTGAGCCATTTCTATTGCTTTTTGTGCCAAATGATTGCGTAGCACAAACTTCGGATTAACTAGCTTCATCAAAGAGGAGCGCTCAATATCGCTGCTAGTTTCAGTCTTAATACGCTCTAGATAATCTTTAAACCATTCATCAATCATCGCACGATCGATAAAATTATTTCGTAGTGAAATGTCTTTTACTGGCATTTGCGAGCTGATGTCACTTAATTCTCTAAAAAAGGAGGTGAAGTCAACTTTTGAGTCATGCAAGGCTTGTAAAAGTCTCTCTATTAATAAAATATCCTCTTCAACCATTGTTTGAAGACCCAATTTTGCTCTAAATAATTTTTGCCATGTATCTGTATATGTCAAAGGAAACTCTTGAAGAGCATTACGAAGCATCGTCTGGGAATCATTTTCAGAGTGCTTTAATTCTAGAAGAGGGAGAAAGGCGCTGGCCAGGCAGGCCATATTCCAATGCATGATCTGAGGTTGGCGATGGTAAGCATAACGGCCTCCATGATCGCTATGGTTGCAGATATGGTCAATTTGAAAATAATCTAGAAAGCCAAATGGGCCATAATCAATCGTCAAACCCAAGGCGCTGATATTGTCGCTGTTAAGAACCCCATGACAAAAGCCAACAGCCTGCCATTGCGCCACCAACTTTGCATTGCGTTCCGAGATATTTCTGAATAATTCTAAATAAGGCTCTTGCGCAGATTGACAGTGCGGGTAATGATCGGCTATGAGAAGGTCGGCTAATTCTTTGAGTCGAGTAATATTTTTCAGAGAGCTATAGTGTTCAAAATGTCCAATGCGAATAAAGCTAGGAGCAAGGCGAGCGCATACAGCAGCGGTCTCCATTTCCTCTCTCAGCACTGGCAATCTGGATCCAACTACGGACAGGGCCCGGGTGGTGGGAATTCCTAAGCCATGCATCGCTTCGCTACACAAAAATTCTCTGATGGAGGAGCGGAGAACAGCTCGACCATCCCCCATTCTGGAGTAATGAGTTTTACCAGCGCCTTTGAGTTGCAATTCTTGTCCAGCAATATCGCCTAAAAGAATAGCTCTACCATCCCCAAGTTGACCAGCCCAAACGCCAAATTGATGACCACTATATGCGGTCGCAATAGGGTTAGAAAATTCATATTGCTTAGTCAGCAGTTGATTACCAGCCAATAAAGCCAACCAGGCAGGATCTTCAGGAAGATTTGAGGAATTCAAATCGATATTCACTAGCCCTGCAGAAGACGGCGAAAAAGCAACCCAATAGGGATCGGGTATAGGGGTAGGTAAGGTGATCTGACAGGCATCTATGCCATTGAGGGTAAAGGCCATAAGCGACTATTCTAGGTGGAATTCCCAAACTCTGTTTAACCCTCTAGAATTACCCTATGAATAAACAAGTGCAGATTAATCCTCAAACTCAACTTGCCAATTTAGGCGAAGAGCTCAATGTCCCATTTTTGAAGCTTTTAGGTGTTCGTTTCTTAAGCGCAGAAATGGGAAAAGGTGAAATCCTATTAGCCATTAAGCCTGAACATACCAATACCTGGGAAGTAGCACACGGTGGAGTATTGCTAACCCTAATGGATGTTGCGATGGCGGTAGCTGCCAGGTCTGGTGACCCATCAGATCGAAGCGTTGTCACTATTGAGCTAAAAAACAATTTTATGCAGGCAGCTAATGGGGTTCTCCGCGTGAAAGCCGATACTGTTCGCCACACTGCGACGATGGCATTTTGTGAGGCTAAGTTATATAACGATCAAGGCGAAGTTTGCTGCATGGCTACTGGTACGTTTAAATATATTAAACGACTAGCTACAAAAGATGCAGATGGAGCAAGGGTAATTAATGAGGATCAGCGATCGGTTTAAGGTTACACAGATAGATTTGAGCCAGGAGCTATGCTGAGCGCTCCAGTTACGACATCATGACCCACTGTTCCCGTTGAATCAAAGCGTCTCTCAACCATTTCAAAATGACCATCTTTTCGAATTCTTAATACGGTACTGGAACGTGTTCCATAAGAGGGCGTCTTAATAAATGCTGGTGAAAGTGCTTTTTCCCAATCTCGATTAACTCCAGTATTTGGTAGTTCATGATCACTAGCCACATGAGTGTCAGCCAAAAGCTTTAAATAGTGGTCAGCATTTTTTAGTTGGCCATGATCCATTGCCAAGGTTTGGGCAAATGCAGCGACACGATGATTTACCTTTGGCCATGGCGTATCTAACATCGCATTAGATAGTCCATATACGCCTGGAGTTAATGCTTGTTCAGGGAATACTTTGCGTGGCCGAATATTTTGACCCATCATCATACGATTACTAACCCAATGCATCTCTGCATTTTCTGGGTCACTTAAATCTGCCATCAGTAAGTTAAAGCCGTTGTACTGTTGAAAGCGTTTTGCATTACCTTTAATAAATTCATTAGGACGTTCAGTATTGGTGAGATACATGAGTGACAGTTCACCGCGCGTACGTGCATCGGGATTCTTTTCACTTGGTGCTCTTACATTAGTCAGAGCAGCAAAACGACCTGTTTTTGTAAACCCTAGCCATGTTCCGGGACTACCCAATACATCAGCGCGATCTCGGCCAGCTAAAACATGAGGATGTTCAGGCCACCAGCCAATAGCCTCAGTATCACGCTCATAGAATTCATCACGATTAGCTGCTACCACCAAGGGATAGTCAGGATGTGATTTCCAGGCGAAGAGAATGAGGCACATAACCGATTAAATTTCCAAAAAGGGGTAGGGTAATGAATCTATTTTTAACACAGGTCCATCAATACTACCAAGCCGTATTTCTCCAAATTCAAGCATCTCTAACTTACATTCGATCTGAAAATCAATCCGATTAGCAATTTGTGGGTTTGGCGCCGACAAAACAACCATTCCAGCCGGCTGTGTGGGGTCACTCTCCTGATAAAGTTCAACTCCTGGTGCGAAAAGATCGGCATCAAAGATGCCCTCAAGATAAGCTAATTGTAAGCGGCGTTTAATAGCTCCGCGATACTGGCTACGGGCTACAATTTCTTGGCCAGGATAACAACCCTTTTTAAAATCCACCCCTGCAACAGACTCAAAATTAATCATTTGAGGTACAAATTTTTCTTGCGTAGCCAAAACAATTCTTGGTATGGCGCTAAGCACTTCCAAGCTATTCCATTGCATTAGGACATATTCATCGAGATTGTTTTTGGATTGTGAGGAATGATGTGCCAAAAGAATACGTGAATAAGATTGTCCATCAAGCAAAACCTTAGGAAGACACAGTCCAAAATCCTCTTCTTTCAGATTAAGCTCGCTAATTTGTTGAGTATTGCTGTAATAACCTGAAATAACCCATTGATCTGAAACATCCTTAACCGTTACCTTCGAGCGCAAGACATACATGGATAGTCGCTTTGCTAAATAAGCAGCGATATCTTTAGATATAAATAAAGCAAAAATAAGATCATCTGTAATAGCGGATCGGTATGAAGCGAGCCATGCACTTGCTAATAAGCGACCCTTAGAGTTGCAATAGCCAACAAGTCTTACAGCTTCAGGAGTTTGGGCAAGCTGAGGAGGTGAAGTGGGCTCTAAGCCCATTACTGAATTGGTTAATTGATTTTGTAAGAATGCTTGGGCATCAGCCCCCTCAATCAAGATCAAGCCCCATTGCGAAAGGGATGTGAGGCCCGATAAACTGATCTTATCTAGTGTAGGGTTATTTTGGGGCGAAGTAGTCATCATCCTTTTATCATAGCCTGATGAGCAGAAAAATTCAGAACAGAAATCTATTTGTCAGTAAAAAATCTAAATCCCCTAGATTTCAGGGCTATCTTCTGGGTTTAATGCTTCTGATTTGCTTGTTTTATGCCTCTATCTTCCTGTTACCAGTAGTTCCAAAGGATGCAAATATTACAGATGCCCCTAAATATAAAATAAAGATTAAGCCTCAATCAAGCTTGGCTAGTATTGCTGAGCAAGTCCGAGAGCAGGGACTGCATTCGAACCCTTTTTTCTTTCAATTAGGTGCGCGAGCTATTTTTGTTGGGTCCAAGCTAAAACCGGGAACCTACCTTCTACAAACAGAAGCAAGTCTTGGAAAGGTTCTTCTTCAGATTACTCGGGGTGATCGCGTGAGAGAAAGTATTGCGATTATTCCTGGAATGACTATTTGGCAGTTACGAGATACCGTTGACTCCCATCCAGCATTAAGTCATCAAACCATAAGGATGAGCTCAAAAGAACTATTGCAAACCTTAAATTTAAACTATCCAGGTTTGGAGGGTCTCTTTATGCCTGATACGTATATTTTTGATCCAGACGATACAGACATCAATATTTATCGCCGCGCATCGCAAGCTATGGAAAAAACGCTCAATCAAGAATGGGGGCAAAAAGACCTTCAATTACCACTGCAATCCCCTTATGAATTACTTATTTTGGCGTCAATTGTAGAGAAGGAGACAGGAAGATCGTCGGATCGAGAAAAAATTGCAGCCGTCTTGATAAATCGACTGCAAAAAGGAATGCCTCTTCAAACTGATCCCACCGTGATTTATGGAATAGGCCCCCGATTTGATAGAAATTTAAGGAAAGCAGACCTTCGCAAAGACAGTCCTTACAATACCTATATGAATAAAGGATTGCCACCCACACCTATTGCAATGCCAAGCCGTGAATCGATTATTGCGTCAGCGCATCCTGTAAAAAGTAATGCGCTGTATTTTGTTGCAAAGGGTGATGGCAGTAGTCATTTTTCAACTACCTTACATGAGCATGAGAATGCGGTTGATCGTTACCAACGAAAATCTACCACTAAAACGAATCAAATACAGTAGATCATTGCATGAGCACGATATATCCTGGTTACTTTATAAGTTTTGAAGGCATCGATGGTGCAGGAAAAAGCACTCATATTGATGCATTCGGAAAACTCTTACAGAGCCGCTATCCTCATCAAGAGGTAGTCATGACGAGAGAACCAGGTGGAACTCTCTTGGGTGAGCAACTTCGAAATTTATTACTTGAGTCCCCAATGAATTTAGAGACCGAGGCTTTATTAATGTTTGCTGCACGTCGCGAACACCTTGCACAAGTGATTGAACCTGCTCTCAAAGCCGGGAAAATTGTGATTTCCGATCGTTTTACCGATGCAAGTTTTGCATATCAAGGCGGGGGACGTGGCTTAAGCCTTATCAAGCTCAATGAATTGGAGTTATGGGTACAGGGACGCGAAAATGGTGCTCTTTTACAACCTAATCTCACTATATTATTTGATTTACCAGGCTCTGTTGCTGAGGCGAGAAGGTCAAAGGTACGGGCGCCAGATAAATTTGAACAAATGGATCTCGATTTTTTTGAACGCGTTCGTCAAGAGTATCTTCGCCGCGCAAAAGAAGATCCGAAACGATTTCATTTGGTTGATGCTACACAAACCCAAGAATCAATTTGGATTGGCCTAAGAGACTTAAGAATTAATTTATAGATGAATCAACTGTTCCATTCCGAGAAAAATCAAACTGCACCATGGCTAACCCCCTTAAGGGAAAGTCTAGATCTGTACAACTTTCCAAGTGCAGTCTTAATACATGGTCAGGCAGGTATTGGTAAATTTGAATTTGCTGTAGAGCTAGCCAAATCATTGCTCTGCGAGGGGCTTGATAAGCCTAAGCCTTGTAAACAATGTGAGGCTTGCCATTGGTTTGATACTGCAAATCACCCAGACTTTATCGCACTTGTTCCTGAGGCTCATCGTAGATTATTGCCGCATGCTGTCTATGAGAGTGATGAGGCTGTAAAAAAAGGTAAAGCTACGTTTGATGATGGTGATGGAGATTCAGGCGAAAAAAAGGAAAAGAAAAATATTGCGATTGAAGAGATACGTAAAGCTATTGAATATCTTTCAATAGGATCCCATCGAGGTGGAAATCGTGTCATCCTGATTTATCCATTGGAGTCTTTGAGACATGATTCTGCAAATACCCTACTGAAATCACTGGAAGAGCCTCCTCCTCACACAATATTTATTTTGCTGGCCGATCGCTTAGATCGGGTGATCCCCACCATCCGCTCGCGTTGTCGACTGCTTGCGGCTTCAAGACCTGATAGGTCCATAGGTATCCAGTGGCTTCAATCTCAGCTTAAAAATATTTCCGGGGCTCAATTTAATGACTCTGATATTGAGTCTATTTATGACGAACAGGGTGGGGCACCATACTCTGTATTAGATTCCTTGTTAGCCCGACATAATCAAGATGATAAAGATGAACTATCTATTTCTATTCAAGCCTCCCGAATTTTGCTCCAATCCATGTCGCTAGGAGGTCGTATTCAATGGCTTGAGGCGGCTGAGAAAATTCATAAAGCGCAATTCTCAGCGCTTCTTGCAACTATGCAGCGCTGGACATCTGACTTGCAGGCGGTTACTCAAGGAGGTGTTCCAAGATACTATCCAAAGCATTTGCAAGTCTTCAAATCACTTTCCCAACAAGTACAAATCCTAAAGCTATTGCAGTTTTGGAAGACTCTCGTTCAATATCGTCGTCATGAAAAGCATCCCTTGGCGACTAGGGTGCAACTTGAGGCTTTACTTTCTCTGTACCAACAGGTTTTTGAGGGTTCAGAAGTAAAATAGGCAGTCATGTTTATAGACTCCCATTGCCATCTAGATTTCCCAGAATTTCAGACGCGCCTTGCCGAGATTTTGGCGAACATGAAAGCTGCTCAAGTAGATCATGCTCTTTGCGTATCGGTAGATTTGCCCGATTTCCCTAATGTATTGAAGCTTGCGCAAGATCATCCCCATCTCTACGCATCCGTTGGCGTTCATCCCGACTATGAGGACACGCCTGAACCGAGCCTTGATTTTTTAATAGAAACTGCGGCTAGATATCCAAAGATAGTAGCAATCGGAGAAACCGGTCTTGACTATTTCAGAATGGCAGATCGAAGCTATGATTCTCTTGAATGGCAAAGAGAGCGTTTTAGAACACATATTCGTGCTGCAATAGCATCCAGAAAGCCTCTGATTGTCCATACTCGATCTGCTTCAGAAGATACCATTCGCATCCTCAAAGAGGAGGGTGCAGATCAAATTGGTGGAGTCATGCACTGCTTTACAGAAAGTTATGAAGTTGCTAAGGCTGCAATGGAAATGGGTTTTTACATCTCTTTTTCAGGAATTGTGACCTTTAAAAGCGCCAAAGATCTTCAGGAGACATGCAAGAGGGTGCCGATAGATCGGATGCTGATTGAGACAGATTCACCCTATTTAGCCCCAATTCCTTATCGAGGTAAGACCAACGAGCCTGCGTGGGTGGCGAAAGTAGGCGAATTTATTGCTGATTTGAAAAATATCCCAGTAGATGAATTAGCTAACCAAACATCTCGTAATTTTTTTCAATGTTTTCAGATAGATAGAGGCTTATCTTGAATAAAAATATTAAATATTTTATTTCTGCTTTGT
>CAJARE010000111.1 GCA_903944255.1 uncultured beta proteobacterium | reverse complement strand
GCTTTTACTTGAGGATTATGCATTTTTCATCCCCCCATACAGACCAGTTGGCTTAAACATCAAGACCAAAACCATCACCGTAAATACCAGAGGATCTGACCATACTGGAGAAATATATAGAGAAGAAATTGATTGCAATTGTGTAAGTAATATTCCTGCAATCACAGCCCCCTTAATGCTTCCAAGGCCTCCGACAATGACCACGCTAAAGGCCATCAAAATAAAATCTCGTCCCATAGTAGGAAATACTGAATAGATTGGGGCCAAGAGCACACCAGCAAGGCCAGCTAAAGCAACGCCCAATGCAAATGTCAGCGCATAAACCCGCATTACCGGTATACCTAATGAAGAGCTCATATCTTTGTCATACGCAGAGGCTCTTACAATTGCACCCAATTGGGTTTTATAGATAAGCGCCCATACAGAGAAGATCAGTAAAGCGCCAAATCCCATTAAAAATAACCGGTAATTTGGAAACATTTCCCCTAACAACTCGCTAGCCCCTGAGATTGGGGCGCTAGGTTTAATTGGATTCGCACCCCAAATAATCTTGTATGCATCCTCTAAAACCATTGCTACGCCAAACGTCAGCAACAAAGTAAGAATATGGCGATCTTTATAGTGGAATACTTTCTGAATCAAAAGCCTTTCCATTGCAAAACCAATGGGCACTAATAACAAAGGAACCAATACTAAACAGAGCCAAAATGAAACCCCTATTGCCATGAGACTCACACTGATAAATGCCCCAGCAGCATAGAACTCACCATGTGACATATTAATAACATCTAGCAAACCAAAAATAATAGTCAAGCCTAAGGCCATTAGGACTACGGCAACGCCAATTGAAAGTCCATTGACTATCTGTGGTGTGTAAATGAATTGCAAACTCTCTAGCATTGAAAACCCGATCCCTTGGTAATATTGACAAGCTTAAAAACTCCGCATCCTCAATAAAACAGATGCGGAGAAATGCAGCGGTATATTAAAAACGAGTGCATGCATCAGGGCCAATTGCCTGATCTGATGGAACTCTTCCAACAATATTAAATTCGCCATTCTCCACGCGAACAGCAAACATATCTTGCATTGCCTGATGATCACCGGCACGCATCTTCTTGGTGCCTTGTGGAGTTTGCCAGCTTAAGTCATCCATTGCTGTCCGAACTTTATCGGTTTCAGTAGACTTCGCTTTTTCTACGGCAGCTTTATAAAAATATAAAAGTCCATATGAATCTGCACCATAAAGATCTGGTAGCTTGTTATAAGCTTTCTGGAAATCAGCTACAAACTTTTTATTCGCTGGATTGTCTAACTTAGGAGAGTAGCCAACCCCTGTTACAAATCCATTTGCAGACTTCCCGATAGCGCCCATATTTTGAGAAGTAACTGTGCCAGATGCTCCAACAAGTGTCACTCCTTTATTCAGACCATACTCTTCCATTTGTGAAAATAACCGCACAGTATCGTTTCCAGCTACTGAGGTATAGATCACATTAGGCTTAGCAGCCCTTACTTGACCAAAGTATGGTGAATAATCCTTATTATCGAGAGGTGCAAACACTTCGCCAACATCTTTAGCGCCTTTTTCAGTAGATGCCCTCTTAAATGCTGATACAGTACTACGCCCCATCTCATAGTCAGGTCCGATAAAGAATATATTTGCTTTGGGAATTTCTTTATCAACCCAAGCAGCTAATGCTGCAGACTGCATGCCTGCGCGTGCATTGACACGGAATACATTGGGTGAGCATTTATCTCCCGTAATCGAATCCGCAAATGAAACGGATGTTGCGATTAGCTTATTATTGCGCTCCGCCACCTGCCCCACTGCTAATGTAGATCCCGAATTAACAGTACCAGTTAAAAAGTCAACTTTTTCTACCTGAAATAATTTTTCAGCTTTTTGAGTTGCAACCGCAGGATTTGCCTCTTCATCCTCATAGATTAGATTAATTTTTCGGCCATTAATACCACCGGCAGCATTAATTTCCTTAGCTGCTAAATCTAAGCCCATTTTGACCTGCTCTCCAATTGGGGTGTAAGTCCCAGATAATGGCGTTACAACCCCAATTTTAATAGGGCCGGATTGCGCTGAAACTAAAGATGTGCCAAGACTCATAGCTACAGCTAAGGCGATTTTATTTATTTCAAATTGCTTTTTCATTACGTATTTCTCCTTAAAAAAATTAACGACCAACAAAATTTGGCTGACGCTTTCCATGAAAAGCTTCAACCCCTTCCTTAAAATCTTCTGAATTACGTAAGCGGCTATAACAATGACCTTCGACTTCGATTGCTGTAGTTAAAAGGCAATCCTCAGTTTCGTTCAGCATCTTCTTCGCTGTTCTCTGGGCTAGAGGCGAGAATGCGCGTAGTTCATCTACCAATTTAGAAACAGTACTAGCAAGTTCAGAGTCTGGAACACACTCAGTTGCCACACCCCATTCATATGCCTGCTGCCCTTTGATGCGCCTAGATCGCATCACAATATCCTTGGTTCTAGTGATGCCGATCATTTTTTGTAAACGCGCAGATCCGCCTGAACCAGGAATTTGCCCTAATTTTTGCTCCGGCAATGCATAGAGAGTAGATTCAGCTGCAATACGAAAATCACATGCCAAGGAAATTTCAAAGCCAACACCAAAACAATAGCCATGGTTTACAGCAATAACTGGTTTTGTACAACGTGTAGGCGCTGCAATATTCCATGCTAGTTTCGAAACGTGTTCTGGGGTAGCTTCCAAAAATCCTTTAATATCTCCACCACTAGAGAAATGCTCGCCTTCAGCCCTCAATACAATAATACGAACGCGATCATCATCATCTAGAGCCTCGAATGAAGCCCGCAATTGATCACGCTGTGGCATCTGTATCACATTAAAAGGAGGCCTCTTTAAAACAATATCTGCTCTTTGTTGGGATTCGTTAATTTCTACATAGAAACCATCTGGATTGTCAAGAATATTGCTAAAAGGATGCTTCAAAATAGTACTCATAAGGTCTTTCTAGTAAAAAAATTAAGCTCTTTCATATTCGCCGGCGACTAACATCCGCCGCAATACCTTTCCCACTGGCGACTTGGGAATTTCTTTAACAAATACATATTCACGGGGGCGCTTAAAGTTGATTAAATCAGAACTGCGGCAATATTCATCCAAAGCAATTGAATCCACAATCCCGGAAGCCCTAATGAATGCAACTACTTTTTGACCAAGGCGATCGTCTTTTAATCCTGCAACAGCTACCTCGCTCACTAAAGGATGTAAAGATAAAATTGATTCAATCTCGACGGGAGAAATATTTTCCCCAGCAGAAATAATCATGTCATCTACCCGACCAGTAACAAATAAGTCACCTGACTCATCAAAGTAGCCCGTATCACCTGTGAAATACCAACCATCTCGAATAGACTTTTGATCTGCATCGGGACGTTTCCAATAACCCTCAAATGCCTCATCCCCAGAGAGGTCACAAATGATCTGCCCCTCTTCGTTGCAAGATGCTATTTGATTTGGTAGTGTTTGTGTAGAGCCTTGGTCTAACTTCACCACTTTAATACGCGCATTTATTCCAGCCTTGCCAGCACAGCCAGGCTTAGCCACTGCATTTTGATTAATGGTGTATGTATAGATCTCACTTGAGCCGTAATGATTTACGAATAATTCTGGAGAGAAGGCTTCACTTAGACTCAGTAATAAAGCATCATGCATAGGAGCACCTGCAAATCCTAGCTTCTTAACAGTTTTAACTCGACTTGCATTGAAGTTTTTTGACTGAAGCATGTCGTGATAAAGTGTTGGCACTAAATAGAGATGAGTCACTGCCTCCCTCTCAATTGCATCTATTGCCTTATCCACATCCCAACGTGGTACAGCAACATATGTACCATTAACTATGCATAAGGATAGTAATGTACGTACGCCCATGGTGTGATAAAGAGGCATTACACCTAAGGTCACTTCACCCATCGCATATTGATTTTGAGCTACATGTGCAATTCCTGCTGCCCGCTCAGCTCGCTGCTTTCGTGGGACACCTTTCGGCTTGCCGGTGGTGCCTGAAGTGAAAAGCATGACAGAAATATCCTCAACATGACCCTGTGCACTAGGCTCAATACCTACCTGTATTAACTGATCAAAATACGTATATCCATCTAAGGTCTCCTTCTCCATACAAAGAATGACGGGGATTGATTTGCTGGTTTCAGATTGCAAATAGTTACTAAGTGATATTTCCTCAATGAATGCTAGTTTGACATCAGCATTTTGAGCGCAATAATCAATCTCATCAGACTTAGAGCGCCAATTTAAAGGGACGATAGTGATACCTGCCATCTGACAAGCCCAATGAATCGTGGTTGCCTCATAGCGATTTTGCAAAATAGTCAAAATCCGATCACCGTTCTTCAAGCCTTTTTCATTAAAAAATTGTTGAACAGCACCAATATGTAGCGCCCACTCTCCGTAGGTGTAGCGCTTGCTGCCATCTACAATTGCCAAACTGTCTGGATCACGCTCAACAGCTTGCAAAAAAGTTCTACCTAAATCAAGCATGATCTCTTCCATTTTTGTGAACCCTAGCTGAGGCAACTTCTAAAACTGCCTCGACTATTCCAACATATCCAGTACATCGACATAAATTGCCTGACAAACCTTCCCGAACCTCCAACTCAGTCGGATTTGGATTTTTATTAAGCAAGTCCTCAGCTGAAATCAAAAACCCGGCCGTACAAAATCCGCATTGAAGCGCATGATATTTTTTAAAGGCGCCTTGTAAATCAGACATCTCGCCAGATTTGGAAATACCTTCTACGGTATTAACACTAGCACCATCAGCTTGACAGGCGAATATCAAACAGGAACGAATAACTTCTCCATCAAGCTCAACCGTGCATGCTCCACATACGCCATGTTCACAACCTGCATGGGTACCTGTTAAGCCCAAATCATGTCGAATGAAATCAAGCAATGTAGTACGTGATTCACAAGTAGCTTCGCGTTCAACCCCATTTAAAAATAGTTTTACTAAATGGTTCTTCATTTTATTCAATCACTTTAAAATCTATAGCTTGTTGGCATGCACGCTTCCCAAGGGAGCGCATCAGATGTCGGCGTAATCCTGAGGTTGCGGTCGGATCTTCCCTAACCTCTGTTTCAGAGGCTAAATCATCAATAAACTGGTTGATCTCATTTATAGAATTAGCAACGCATTTATATACCCGCACAGTATCATCAATACCTCCAAACCCAACAGTCCAACTATTGCCTTCCTGGATGACTGCAACAGCTACTACTGCAAAATCTCCATGACGATAACCATACTCGGCAAATCCAAATCTAGCATCATGCCCACGTATAGGAAACTGGATAGACTCGATGAATTCATTTGATTGACGACAAGTTTGTAGCGCTCCTAGAAAAAAATCCTTGGCTTGAACTATTCGCCTCTTCTTTTTACTGACTAGTGTGACAGAGCCCTCTAATACGGCTAGGCCAAGCACTAATTCGGCGCTGGGATCAGAATGGGCGATCGATCCGCATACTGTTCCACGATTTCGAATTGGAGCATGAGCTATCCATGGGAACATCATGCTTAAAAGTGGCTGAGTCTTATCAAGATCACTCCACTTTTCTAACTCGGCCTGTCTAACGCCAGCTCCAACCAGAAGAACATCGCCAGAAACACCATAATTTTTTAGCTCTATCACCTTATTGATATCGATTAAATGATCGGGGCTAGCCACCCTCATTGCCAATACTGGGACAAGTGTTTGACCGCCAGCAATGATGCGGGCATCGTCACCATACTGGTCCAACAAATTTAAAATATCGGCTTGGGAATTGACCTGGTGCATCACAAATGGAGCAGACTTCATTTACCAACTCCCAATATAGTAAAAAATCTACTAAGTAAGAGTTTAAATAAGCCTTCCTGTTTTGCGCCGGCTTCTTTTGCAAGCGCCCTAAACAGTTGATCTAAGACCAATCGAATCGCACCCTCTAATAACCTGCTGCCTATTGCTGCAAGCTTTCCTGATACCTGAGCTTGGTAGTCATACTTTAAAACAGTAGTGCCCGCATCATTCTTCAGACTTACTTGACCCATTCCCAACGCCATTCCTAATGGGCCACGACCTTCTCCACCTAAGGAAAAACTATCAGGATCTTGAATATTTGTTATTTCAACTTTGGCTACAAAGCGAGCCTTTGCAATACCGATTCGAACAACTGCTATGCAATCAAACCGAACACCATTAAATATGGATGTTTTATGAATGGATTCACAGCCTGGAATAACATTCTTCAGCCTCTCCGGATCAAGTAAAACCGCAAAGATATTTTCTGGAAGAACCTGCAACCTAACTTCGCCCTGAGCTTTCAAAGGATAATCAGCATTCGAGACAATAGAAGAAATCTGACTCGATGGCTTATCAAGCTTGAGCGAACCCTTTTTGACAAGAAGCGCATGAATTCGGCTTGGGGTGGCAGGCAGAACAATATCTTCAATATCCAATGCATCTGCAATGGCATTTGCAATACAAACTGGTGTGCTCATACTATTTCCTTCACCGATTCCTTTGGCGCCCAAAGGGGTGAAGGGACTTGGAGATTCTTGATGATAAATTTTAGGAGTGCGTATATCACTTGCAGTAGGTAAGCGATAGTCCGCAAAAGTTCCTGACAGAAAATTTCCATCACTACTATAGACAAACTCCTCAAAAAGAGCTGCCCCAACAGCTTGTGCATAGGCGCCATAAATCTGCCCATCTGCTAAGGCTGGGTTTAGTATTTTTCCTGCGTCATGCACGGTAATGTATTGATCAACTTTTGCGGAGCAAGTGTCCAGATCTATCTCAATCCCACAAGCATCGATAGCAAAACCATACGCAGCGGAAGTATTAATTCGATCACCCTCATCAGGCGCCTCTAAAACATCTGCGCTCCAAAAGTGTGTTTCCTGCAATGCAAGAGTAGTTTCAGACCCAAGAGCCTCTTGAATCAAGCCCGGAGACCAGTGAAAATTTCCGCAAACTCTTGAAAAGGGAATGCTCCTACTTTCATCTGCTGCTACCGAGATGTTTCCATTTGCAAATATTAAGTCTTCTGGCCCTGCCTTCAGCATATGCGCTGCATAATCAGCAATCCGAACCTTTAACTTTTCAGCTGCAAGAAATACCGTTCCCGCAACTGCACCTGCAAAGCGACTTGAATAGTTCCCGGCGGCAATTGACCAAGCATCTTTAGCGGTATCAAAATCCACATTTACCTGAATTTGGGATGGTAAGACACCAAAAATATCTGCTAATAGCTGGCTGATAACGGTTTGATGACCCTGACCAGCAGGGGCTGACGCAATATTAGCTGCAATATTTCCAGAAGGGTCAATGCTTACAGTTGCCGAAGTAATAGCGCCATTTTTCGGGCCTGCCTTTACTCTTTGCTCCTTTGTAAGAGCGGTAGTTATGTAACCCATGTTAGAAACCGAGGGCTCAATAATTGAGGCAATACCAATACCGTAATAGCGCCCTTCTTTTTTAGCCTTTTCTCTACTATTTAGTAATTTTCTGAACTCAGGAGAATTCTCTAATATTTTTAAAGCCTGCTGATAGTCGCCAGAATCTAACAATGCCCCTGCTGCTGCACGATATGGAAATTGATCTTTCTGAACATAATTGAGCGCTGCAATTTGTTGATGCGTTTTGCCTAAAGTTTTTGCGATTTTATGAATTAGACGCTCGAGGGCGTAATAAACCTGAGGTCCACCAAAACCCCTTACTAATCCAGTAGGAGTTTTATTAATCAATACAACACGATTACGAATTTTTAAATTATGAATTTGGTAAGGACCCGTCACACACCCATGCATTCGATACAGAGTTGCTGGCTCAGGAGCCCTCAAATAAGCCCCACAATCTTCAATTTGATCGTAATCTAGGGCTAATATTTTTCCATCTACATCCACTGCAGAACGTAAATGGGTATGACGGGAAGTTGCAGAAGTAGCTGCTTGAAGATGCTCTAAGCGATCCTCAATAAATTTAACTGGGGCACCTACTTTACGCGATGCCAAACAACTCATGATGATGTATGGCAAAACTGATTGTTTAACACCGAAGCTACCACCCGAATCTGGGGCAACATGATGTCGTAATTTTGTTCCGGGAACTTTCAAAGCAGCAGCCATTACTACATGCAAGGAAAATGGCCCCATAAAATTCGACGTTACTTCATATGAAGAATCCGCACCTCGCCATTGCGCAACCACCCCACCAGTTTCTATGGGTGTACAAGAATTACGGGGATAACGAATATCAACTTCAACGATACTTGCAGCAGTTTGAAATGCGCTATCAGGGTCGCCATACTCGTATGAACGATCTAAAACACAATTACTACCAATATCTTCATGCAAAATAATTGATGCATCTGAAAGTGCGATATCCACATCAACAACAGCAGAAAGCGGCTCAATATTCAACACAACCTTCTCAACCCCATCTTCTGCTAGAGCCCTTGATTCAGCAATGACAACTGCTATAGGCTCCCCAACATAGCGAACATACTCACTTGCCAATACCCACTGACGCATTGAAGTTTTTACAGCAACTACCAATGGATTGGACCAGGACTGAACATCCTCAAGTGTCAAAATTCCCCTGACACCTCTGATCTTTAATGCCTGTTCAGCATCCACAGAAATAATTTTTCCATGGGCAATGGGAGAACGCACAACAGCAGCGTATAAGGTTCCTACTGGTAATGGAAGGTCATCTAAGTAACGTCCTCCACCCGTTAGAAGAGCAATATCTTCTATACGTTCACATGCCTTACCTAAATAATTTGCACTTATTTTCAATCTACTCTTTTCAGCTAAATTAAGATTAATTAATGCTGAAAGAAGCTTAATGATTGGGAAAGAAGTATGCTTACTCTAAAGTCCGACCACTTACCTTAGAGTCTGATTATGTACATCAGGAAAACCCTAAGAGTCTAGCTTTGGGGCCTTCTCTACTTGCTGACGATAAAGGCTCGGAGTTACACCCTGGTGTTGTTTAAAAAACCGAGTGAAGTGACTTTGAGCAGAAAATCCAAGCTCATCACCAATATCAATAAGGCTCCCACTCTTATCTGCGAGCGCATCAAATGCAAACTCCATTTTTAGGACATTTGCAAATACAATCGGTGAAAGTCCTGTACAGCGCCTAAATAGCTCAAAAAAATGTGACCGCGAAAGATCGACGCTTCGAGCAACAATTGAAATGTCCCCAAATCCCTGAGGAGAGGTGCGCATAATATGAATTGCTTTTCGGATTCTAGGATCCATAAACGCCAAAGTATTTCCGGTATTACGTAAATCACCCTGAGTTAAAAGATCGGCATCTTGCATAAAACTCAAAACGAGCTCAATCAAAATGGACTCAAGATAATCATGTGTGATTTGGTCGGCCCACCAAAGTTCCATTGAAATTTTTTCCAGCGCCTGCTTTTGATGGGCACCCAAAGCAGATAAATTATTGATAAAAAATCGCGGGTGGCTACTTGCTAAGAATTTTTTACTAAATGATGCCAGCCACTTTGGCTCAAGGTACAGAGCAAGTAAAATGGGATTTTCGCCATTGACTGGCATATGCAGATAGGAATGCTCTTCCCAGGCATTTATGAGGACTGCATTGTCATCAGTTAATGGGCAACGTTGCTCTCTAACCTGAAAAGCGATATCAGGTCCCGCAACCTTGCATAAAATGTGACAGTGATGATGGGCATGGGTTACTAGAGGGGCATCCATTTCGAGAAGCGCCACTCTACCAAACTCACCATGAAGAAGTCGAATTACTTTTGACATGCATTAAATCATCTCACATACATGCTAAGTCAACCCGTAATTTTTTATTGCACTGCAATAAAATTATGCTTTCCCAGGACTGCAACACTAAAGCAAGTAATTGCAGTCTATTTTTTCTTTATTGGCGGTAAATCAGTGCAGTGCCTGTTGATTTGCATCCAAAACTGATCCACCTAGCCTAGGTATTTGCATCCAAAACTGACCCACGTGTCGATACTGTCCTGCTT
>CAJARE010000110.1 GCA_903944255.1 uncultured beta proteobacterium | reverse complement strand
TAACACACAGAACAGCCAGCACTACAGGAGCTACAGTTATTCTTGGTACTGGCGCAGCCCATACCTACACGTCAGCATCGGCTGCAATTGATACGGTAACTTTAGGTTTAACCGGACAAACAGCTACCCTAACTAACGGCGGTACCAATGACGTAGTTGCTAATTCAGTGGCCGGGGCATCGGTTATAACTGATGGCACAAGTCTTGCTGTATCGGATTTGGCAGGTTTAGCAGGTAACTTCGCCACAACCGCAGGGGGAACGGCTACTCTTGCTGGAGCTATTGATGGAGCAACAACGGTTACTTTAGGTACTATTGTAGGGTTTGATGTTCTCTCAGTTGATGAAAACACTGGTGCGGTAGTAATTACTTCAGGAGCCACAAATAGCCTCACTAGCTTGACAGTGAATGCAAATACAGCGGCTGTTACATATAAGGCTTCAGTTGCCCAGTTAGATGCGTTGGTAGTTACGACGTCTGTTGCTGGTACCTCAACTCTTGAGGCTACTGCAGCAGCAGGTGGAACTCTTGATCTTGCAGGCATGACGCAAACATTTACCAATCTTAATTTAGGCGCAGTTGTTGGTAATGTAGTAGTTACTGGTACAGCCGCTCTGGTTGATTCGTTTGGCGTAATTGCTGGTGTTGGCGCAGGTGGAACAACCACGGTGACTACAACCAATGATGCTGCACTGGATCTTACAACTGGTACCTTTACCTTGATCGATACCTTGAACTTTGCGGGAGCTGGTGCTACTGATGTATTGACAGTTCAGTATGATGATCTTACAGCTACTAATTTCAATGTAATTAATGGCGCTGGAACATCTCGTCTTGTTGTTACAACAGGTGCTGCTAATTTCACCAACGCCGTAATTTCAGGCTTTGACTTAATTACAACCGCAGCAAGTACAGGTGATGTAACTCTGGCTTCCACATCAATAGTTGGTGCTTACACATTAGTAGGTGATGCCGGTAGTGATTTGGTTTTAGCAACAAGTGGTAGCTATGCTAATTTAACTATGACCAGCGCTGACTTTGATTCAATTGCACTTGCAGAAGGTGTAAATGCTACATTGGCTAGTACGGCAATTGTGGGGACGTCAGTTGTAGCAATAACAGGTGCTAACGCAGGGGTTACTGAGTCAGTGAC
This sequence comes from uncultured beta proteobacterium, assembly GCA_903944255.1. Classification (GTDB taxonomy): domain Bacteria; phylum Pseudomonadota; class Gammaproteobacteria; order Burkholderiales; family Burkholderiaceae; genus Polynucleobacter. The sequence continues at coordinate 10,960 of CAJARE010000110.1, read as the reverse complement.
GATCAATGCTGCGGCAGCAACTTCCGCTATCAATATTGCACACGTTACAACCGTAACTGATTTGGCATCCATCACTATTAATGACAACACTGGCGCGAACGTAATTACATCGTCTATTACCGATTCTGTTCGTGCCATTACCACCATTAACTTAGCAAATGGCGGCTCAGATCAGGTTAGGATTAATAACTCTGCCTTGGTAAGTGCTGATACAACGGAAGCTGTAATTCAGAACTTCACAACAGGATCTGGGGCAGGCCGTGATCAGCTTCAAACTGCATTAACTACTACTGGCACTGTTGTTTTTGATAATGGTTATCAATCGAATGAGACTGTTACTCAAGCAACCATTACGGTACTAGCTGATTCCGTTCTTGAGGTTGGTACTGGTTTTGGTCAGCTCATTTCGACAGCGGCACCTGATGCATTAGCCTTGGCCAATGCTGCATTTACTAAGACGGTCGCTGCTGATGAGGCTTATGCCGTAGTCATTTACGGCGGCGGTAATGCTTATTTATATCAAATGACTCTGGCAGATGGTGGTGCAGGAGCAGATGCATTTACTGCGGCCGAATTAGTTGCTACTATTGTGGGTGTCAATACAAATTCCCTTGAGGCAGTCAACTTCTATGCCTAATCTATCTCAGAAGAGATTCCCACAAAGCACCGTGGGTTAGTAGTACAAGGAATAAGAAAACCCCGCTCACAAGGCGGGGTTTTTAACTATTTATTTATGCTTTCTAAAAGACACAATACGTATCAAACTTGACTTCTAATAAGGAACTCTATGCCTACCGTCTCCATTGACAATATCGAATACGAACTTGATAGCCTCTCCACAGACGCTAAAAACCAATTTGCAAGCATGCAGTTTGTTGACCAGAAGCTGGCGCAATTAGAAGCGGAGATTGCCGTGTATAGAACCGCTCGGATTGGCTACTCCAAAGCCCTGAAAGAGGCATTGCCAGAGCCTAAAGGTAAAAAAGCGAAGCATTGAGATTTTATATTTTTTACCTGCCATCTACCGTAATAAGTGAGTCAAATAGGGTGAGATCATCCAAGAGGAGCTCAGAAACCGAGCCTAAACCCAGTAAGGTGTCGTGAGGAAGTTGCGGGAGGAGTCACTTAGGGCGGTGAAGTGAGGATGGTTTAGGGGCGATTCAGGCCGACCTATCATTAAGTACATGATTTAAGAGAATTTAACACACATAATGGTAGTGGACGTGTAGATGAGATAAGATGTTCTGGCCAATGTCAAGAACAAAACGTTGGATTTAGTAGATAGTGCAATTCCTGCCCAACCTAGATTCAGTGGCCCCACTCGTAAAAACCATTAATTTTGATAATAGGCACGAATTGCCGAACATAGGCAAATCGATGCGGCCCTTGAATCAATACCGTACTTTGCTAATCCGTTTCATAGCAAGTAAGGGAATGTAAATGTCAATGTGTATTAAGGCGATATATCCCTAAAAAGACCTCTAAAGAATTTTTCAAGACTTACATGTTGAGTAAATACAGTATGAACCGGCCACAATTTTGGCAAAAGCTATATAGAGATTTGCTAAATCAACATCCCCAACAGCGCAGTCGGGTACTTAATGACTTAGCGCATTTGAGTATCGACGATGCAGCTTCAGATTTATTGAGATTAACTTTTTTATCAGAGTTTTTTAATTCTGATCAATACATTCAAAAGGCAGGGGAGCGAATACTCAACTCGAATGGACTCAGCATAGATTGCTTGTCTTCCCATGTGGCTTTGAATTGCATTAAAGCGCTTCGATTGGGCGATCGTAAGAGTTTTATTGATTCGATTAAAAATGCCCAATTACCGCAAATTATTCATAAGTTAAACGATGCGGCCTTACTTAAAATTCAACGCGCTATGAAGCCTCAAGTCTCCGGTATGTTGAGGCGTGTGGCTATTGTGTGCTCCTATTTTGGCAATACCTTTCACTCACCTAGCGTGCTGGCAAACAATTATGCTCATACTCTTTGTAGTCTTGGAATCGAGGTCAATATGTATTCTTGTCAAGAATTATCACCTTACAGAATGCGAAATTATCACGGCGCAGGTCGCGAGGTGAAGTTACCAAAGATAGATACTGCGAGTTGGTCTCAATTACTACCTAAAACCTGCAGCATTGTTATCGCCAATGAGGTTACTACGATGCTCGCGCGTTGGGATGCTGTCTTGCAAAGGATTACGCAATTTAACCCTGATTTGATTTTGGGAATTGGGCCATATTCACCCTTGGTTTCAGCCTTGTATGCGGTGAGGCCGACAGTGGTGCTGCCAACCAATACTGTGAGTTTTTTGGGCCATGCTGATGTGTGGCTTAAGGGTCAAGATGCGCCCACCAGTGATGATGAAGTCTCTTGGCAAGGACAGTTTGCATTGCCGCTCACTTATGTTCATCCTTATCGTATTTTACGCCCCAAAAAACATAAAGAACTTTCTAAAGAACAATTGGGGTTGGATGTAAAAGCGATAGCACTTATTACGGTAGGTTTTAGATTGGAAAATGAGATTGATGGACAGTGGGCAAGTAAGATGATGGATTTTCTGTCTACCCATCCCAATGTGGTGTGGGTGCTGATTGGTTCGAATCTGCCAAAGGCTTTAAACGAAGCGCCCCCAAAAAGCGTAGTAAATCTTGGCCCTAGAGATGATGTAACAGAGGTCTTGTCGCTCTGTGATGTGTATGTCAATCCTCCTAGGATGGGGGGTGGTTTTAGCGTGTTAGAGGCAATGGCTTTGGGTTTACCCGTTTTGGCATATAGCAACACCGATGGAGGAGAAAAGACTGGCCCGTATTCAATAGGCAATCATCAAACTTATTTTCAAAACTTAGCGGCGCTCGTAACTAATGCATCGGCTCGTCAGAAGCTCGGTAGTTTTTTGCAGGTACGTTTTACAAAATACTATGACATGGATCAATCCGGTCCTAGTTTGCTTAGGGCTTGCCACCTAGCAGTGGAGCATGCAAGAGAGCGTTTTACAAATGCTTTTTTACTATAGCGGGCGATCCTGCAGCCATCATCTTGGATGGTAAATCATTTAAAAGAACAGACCCCGCAGCGAGAAGACTATGATTTCCAACCACGATACGGTCAATAATCGTTGCACTAATTCCAATGCTGACTGATCGACCAATGTTAGTTAGGCCGCCAATATTGCACCCCGGCTGAATTCGAGTAAAAGACTGAATGTGGGTATCATGCCCGATCGTGACGCCGCGGTTTATAAAGACATGGTTTTCAATAAGAGCTCCTGGGCCAATAATACTTCCAGCACCTACAAATACTCCATCACCGATAGTAGCCATGCAAGAAATGTGTGCAGTTGGATGAATGAGTGTGCAAAACTTTAGTGTATGTTGTTGTAATACTTTGGCAAGCAAGTTTTCTCGGCTTGGTGTTGTGGGACCTAGAATATATAACTCCCCTTCTTGTGGGTTGAAGTTTTTAAAAGACTCTACGATCGGTGCAGGGCAAACATGTACCCATTTTTTTATACGGTCATGTATTGATAGATCCCGCGTGCCTGAGGGTTCGGGTAGATCCAAGATAATTTTAGAGGGTACTAAATCTCTAGCTAGAGCACACTCCACAATATCGGAGAGAATATTGCTTGCACCAAAAATTACTAGGTTGGTTTTATTCATAATAAGTGGGTTCAAGTACGAAGTGCAAATTTGAACAGCTAAGTAAGGAGGATAAGGATGTTTTGGTAATTAACACCCCTAGACCTACAAGTTTAAGTAATTATGACCTATAAATAAATCAGTACAAATCCAGTGGAGTGAAGTGATGGATAGTAATATATATTCACATATCCGTATTCAACCCCAACTCAATTGGCTCATGTGTGTTTATTGCACCCCCTTTCATTAATTTCTCGGTCTTTGTTTGACAAAAAATAAGCCTGTTATGGGTTAATATAATAAAATGCGAAATTCTCTTGATTTGGGCTGTGTTATAAAACATCAAAATCAGACAACCAGAGGTTTTAATTCCACTGATTGGGTGGAGAAACGACCTGATATCGATGCCTCTGTTTGCGCTTTGGTGGCTGACGATAAGTTAACAGAACCTGCATATGTATCACCTGCTGGGTCGATTGCGCCGATTGATATTTTATACAGGCACCGATCAGCAATGGTGAACGATAATTTATACATGGCCCATCGCTGTGGCTTTACTAAAAAAGTGCTCAGCGCCACCTTGCAGGCATCTAGCTTTCAGTCACTTGCCGTTATGGCTAGGCCTTCGGCTTTTGATTTATGGGCTATTGCGAGTAAAGCAGCAATGTTGGAGGCTGATCTACCTACATCAGCTAGCTACCATTTTCCAGCATAATTTGGATTCGTATGCCCGAGCTTCCAGTTATTTTATTTGAGCCGGAGGGCTATGTTTTAGATGGCCCCAAATTAATGGGTCGCCAATCTGCTGGCAATAGCTTCTTGCGTGCAGCCATTGCTGCTGCTGAAAAGAGTGTTGATCCAGCCTTAGTAGCATGGACGCCACTCCACTCGTCTGCCGCGGTTTTTAAGCAGGTGGTGGGACAATTTTCTGCCACAGTAAAGCCAGAATGGATTCAGACAGGGCAGCTCGACCGTCTTGCCAAACAGGGCGCCTTATTTTTACCTGGGCCTGGTTTGGCCGAGGCTGCAAGGCAGCGCCTGCGGATTGGCCCAGCGTCTTACTCCTTAACGGGGGCTACCTATACCCTGTGTTCGCACCTGGCGATGGATGCCATTATTGATATTGTTCCTGCGCCAGTAATGCCATGGGATGCACTCATTTGCGCCACGTCGGTAGCGCAGCATGCCGTTCGATCATTGTTTCAGTTGCAAGCAGAGTACCTAGCCTGGCGCTTTGGGGTCAGTCATTTTGTGATTCCCCAGTTGCCCATCATTCCGTTTGGTATTCATCCAAGTGACTTTACCTTTACTACCGCTGATAAAGCGGCTGCCCGTGCCTCGCTGCAATTCGCTGAAGGCGATGTTGCGTTTTTGTTTGCTGGCCGTTTATCGTTCCATGCCAAGGCACACCCCTTTCCAATGATTGCTGCTCTTGAGCAGGCAGCGCTGCGCAGTAAGCAAAAAGTAGCCTTAGTACTATGTGGACAGTTTCCCAATACCGCAGTTCAGGATGCGTTTACAAAAGCGGCTGCTGTGTATGCCCCTCATGTGCGTACTATTTGGGTCGATGGCAAAGACCCAACGGCCTACAACCGTGCATGGGCTGCAAGCAATGTCTTTGTGTCGCTTTCTGATAACTTGCAAGAGACCTTTGGCATTACTCCAGTAGAAGCAATGGCGAGTAGTTTGCCTGTCGTAGTAGCTGATTGGGATGGCTACAAAGACACCGTAGTGGAGGGCGTTACCGGCTTTCGTATTCCGACTTGGATGCCACCGCCCGATATTGGCATGGCACTCGCCGCCGCCTTTGAGGCTGGAATTATCAATTACGATCGCTACATTGGTTTAGCCTGCATGGAAGTGAGCGTTGACAATGTATTACTCATTGAGCGATTGGTTGAGCTAATACAGAACCCACAGTTGCGTGAGCGTATGGGCGCTGCAGGCAAAGACCGGGTAGCCAAAGTGTATGACTGGTCGGTAGTGATGGATCAACACATCATACTGTGGAAGGAGCTCGATCGGGAGCGCGTAAGAGCACAAACTGAGCAAGCAGTGAAACTCAAAAGCGCGCCAGTATGTGCGCCAGGAAGACAAGATCCATACCGTGTATTTGCCAGCTTTCCGACGCAAATGATAGGGCCTACTACGGTACTGTGTCGCAGTCAAAAACTATGGGATATACCTGCCTGGGAAACTGTGATGGCAGATCCCTTATTTACCTATGCACAGGATTTTTTACCGCAGGCGCAGCATGTTCAGGGCCTCCTTGATCACTTAGGGGCCAAGGTAATGTCAATCGAAGATCTTGCCAAGCAGTGTGGCACTTCCGTTGCTCAGGTCATTAAGTGGGTTGCCCCCATGGCAAAGGTCGGTTTAGTTGCCTTAGCTACGGCTCCATCAAAATAGGATTAAGTAAAAATGAAGATCCTATTAGTTCATCAGAATTTTCCTGGTCAGTTTAAGCACTTAGTACCGGCACTACTCGCTAACCCAGCCAATGAAGTGGTTGCGTTTACGATGAATCCCTGCCCCGAGATTACAGGCTTGCGCGTGGTGCGCTATCAAGCAGCAAGGGGCACTACTAAAGACGTGCACCCGTGGGTTGCCGAGACAGAAACCAAAGTAATTCGCGGGGATGCCGCCTTTCGGGCGGCGCTGCTACTAAAGGATGAGGGGTTTGTACCCGATGTGATCCTAGCCCATCCGGGCTGGGGTGAAAGCTTATTCCTAAAACAAGTGTGGCCTGAGAGTAAGCTCATTATTTATAGTGAGTTTCATTATGCTTCGGCAGGCAGTGATGTCGGCTTTGATCCTGAGTTCTTACCCAGTGATGTAGGTGATGGATGCCGTATTCGCATGAAAAACGTTAATAACTTTTTACATTTTGATCTTGCAGATGCGGGAGTTTCACCAACGCAATGGCAAAAAAGTACGTTTCCAGAACCCTTTCGCTCCAAGATTGAAGTCATTCATGATGGAATTGATACCAATGTTATCCGCCCCAACCCAGACGTATGGGTGCAGCTGGGACCGCACCGCCTAACTAAGTCAGACGAGCTCATCACTTTTGTTAATCGCAATATGGAGCCCTATCGGGGCTATCACATCTTTATGCGCGCTCTGCCCAAAATACTGGCGAGCCGGCCAAATGCCAAAGTCATTATTGTGGGCGGAGATGGGGTCAGTTATGGCGCAAAGCCACCCGAAGGAAAAACCTGGAAACAGATTTACCTCGATGAAGTGAAGGATCAGTTTGACCTGAGTAGAGTGCTTTTTTTGGGGCACATAGAGTACAAGCACTTTATTCCCCTTTTGCAACTGTCGACAGTACACGTCTATTTAACCTACCCATTTGTTCTGTCTTGGAGTTTGCTTGAGGCAATGGCCTGCGGCTGCGCGATTGTGGCGAGCGATACAGCACCCTTAAGAGAAGCAATTGTCGATCAAGACACTGGCATACTGGTTGACTTTTTTAATCCAGGCCAATTAGCTGACAGCACCATTAAGCTGCTTGAAGATGCCAAGCTAAGACAGCAGTTAGGAGCTCGTGCACGCGCATTTGCGGTAGCTAACTATGACCTGAATAGCGTTTGCTTGCCTCGTATGCTGGATTTAATTGAGCACGTTGCTAATAGCAAATACTAATTGTTTTCTTGGTAAATTTTAGTGTCTGATCTTACTACCCCCAATTATCTTGCAGAGCATATTCAAATTAAGGTCAATTTTGTCGTTCCTGAATTTGCTGTTGCTAGCGACTACAACTTATGGTCACAGACACTAACAGAGCAAAAATACTGGGATTCCATCGATGCGGTTACAGAGTACGATTTACTCAGCGAGCAAGAGCAGTTATTCATCAAATCCATCTTGCAGTCATTCAGGCTCTTATGCGAGCTTGCTAAATTACCCATATTTGATAGCCCTAGGCTGATTTCCGTATCCAAAGAGGTATCGCCATCAAGGGCTTTTGCCCTAGAGTTGCGGCTATTAAAGATTGACTTCATTCCGCTGGGAGTCTTTCAAACCCTTCTGAACGCCTCTATAGAGCTGTGTCACTGGATGGCTCAAAATCAACTAACACCAAAAAACAAGACTGCCGTTTTTAATGCCATTGTTACAAAGCTAATCAAGCCCCTTTGTGGGATCATTTCCGCACGTAAATCGACCATACCAGTTCTGCGAATGGCCCATCAGCGAGGCATTCCTTTTTTCCATTTGGGACTGGGAACGTATCAGCTTGGCTGGGGTAGCAAAGCTCGGCTTCTTGCGGGATCGATTTCAGAATCTGACTCCGTAGTTGGATCAGTGTTATCGACATCCAAGTCGGCAGCAGCAAGAATGTTAAGAATCGGGGGCTTACCCGCCCCCGAGCATGCAGTTACCAACACCGTAGATCAGGCACAGGTAGCAGCGAATAGATTGGGATTTCCTATTGTTGTAAAGCCCGATGATCAAGATAGAGGACTTGGCGTTACTGTGGATGTGAGTAATCCCGACGAACTATCTACCGCATTTTTGCTTGCACAGAAATATTCCAAGAAAGGTGTTGTATTAGTGGAGCGGCAGGCCGATGGAATTTGCCATAGAGTATTTATTGCCAATGGCAAAGTTTTGTATGTTGTTAAACGCCTTCCCATGTCATTGATAGGTAATGGCATCCAAACCGTCATGGATCTTTATAAAGAAGAGCAGAGTAAGCAAAGTCAAAAACCACCTTGGCTTCGTTCACCTCTTGCCCCACTAGACCCCCTTGCGATCGAATCTATTACTAAAGCCGGATTTAATCTGGACTCCATTCCCGAAATGGGTCAGTTGGTTCCGCTGCGCAGAATTGAATCGACTAAATGGGGCGGGGTAGATGAAGATTTAACCCATGTCATACATCACGAAAATATGGATATTGCGATTAGGGCGGCGCAACTATTTCATTTAAGTCATGCAGGCATTGATCTTATTACAACTGACATATCGCAGCCTTGGTATAAAACCGGAGCAATTATCAATGAAGTGAATATTGCCCCACTATTGGGTGGGGGTGAAATATCAAGATCATACCTCCCTCAATTTTTTGCTGACTTCATTGAAGGCGATGGAAAAATACCAATTAAAGAGTTTAAAACTGAGAAATCTGCCTTAACTTATCAAAAGAAGATGAAGGCGCAAGGTATACGTTGCTTTATTACGAGCGAGAGCCAAACCAAGGATGACTCAGGAAAAGAGATTTTTATGCCCTTTAAGACCATTGAGCAACGTATAAAAATCTTGATCGTGCGAGCAGATGTCGATTCAATTGCGGTCATCAAATGATTAAAAATTAAGTCTTAATTGACAACCGCAATCAAGCTTTACTACCAGGTATCATGGCGATAATGTGGTACATTAATTTGCAGAAAATCCTCTAGGTTAAAAGCAAATTAGCGTTCCGCTTTCATTTTCAATTACCTCCCACCTCACTTAACGCCCGAAAGAGATCTAAGGCATGTTCCGTCGGAATTAGCCACTGATTTCGTTGATCAACCACATCGGTCTTTCGCTCAATCAGACCTCGTTCTACTAACTTCCGGATGGCGACGCTAATGGTAGGAGCTGATCCCAGGCGCTCATCTTTGGTGAGTTCCGAACTGCGGACTTTCTTATGGGTTAAGTGCGCTAGGGTAATGAGGCGCAGGAGATAGCCTTCGCGGTGGTGGATGTCTTTACTTTGGTAAAGCTCGTCCTCTTGTTAGGAGCGCTCAAGGTAGGCAATGATGGGGTTCATGGATTACTCATCCTATTTGAGCTTTTACGCCCTGGTGCCGCAGATGGCCCTAGTATTACCATGTTGTAGCTGGAGAAAGGGTAGCCAATGGTCCTGTTAGTATGAATTTGAGCGGCATCACCAATGCGAGTTTTGCGGCCGACATGAATGCCATGGCGGTTAACTTTTCTGCAGAATTACCCCCTCTATTCTTAACTGAGCTTGGCAGTACGCCAGTTAGGGAAATTCAGGTTTGCTTAATCGGTATGGTTTCTTATGCCGATACTGACATTCCCCCCTGGAACCTTGATTCTAGAGGGTTAAGGTAGAATTTCTGCAAACAAGTAAGCAATAAAAAACCAGCACTGAGCCGGTTTTTTATTGCTTATTCTCTTCTAAGCTAGGGATTAGAACCTAATGGTATCGCCGTTACCCAATGGGTTTAGCTCAGCATTTAATTCTTTTGAATACGCCATACGTGCAGTTTGCAAAACTGAGGCCTGAGCCTGTAGGCGAGCTAATTCGTTATCAACGAATTGCATACTGGTGAGCTGGGCTTTGGCTTTATCGGAGAGCTTCTCGTATTCGTACTCTTTGCCATCGATGGTGATTGTGGTCATAACAACGTTTCTTTCTTAGTAAATCGTTTAGTAAACGGGATTAGCCGGTTAATTGCGCAAATCCTTTATTATAATGCGAAGGATTGGGATATTATTTAACTGCAATTAAGTCCTGATTCCCTCTTTTTAAGCATAAATAATGCTTCTTAAAAATATTGGTGATTTTCCTGTGTTTTAGTTACAGTTAAATCTAGAAACATATAAGAAGTTAAACCTGACTGATTAAGGCTTATGTCTATCATTCGCATCGATGAAGTAGAGTACGAATTGGATCTTCTAACCGAAGAGGCCAAGGCGCAGTTGCTATCACTTCAGCATACTGATCAAAAAATTGCAGAATTGCAGCGGGATCTAGCGATTGCCCAAACAGCCCGTGCGAGTTATGCCAATGCCTTGCGTGAGTTATTAGGGCATGGCGCTGATGCTTCATTGCAGCCCCCCACCGGCCTACAGATTCGACACTAAGCCGATACTAGGAAAGCTTTTTCTTTCTATTTGTGATTTTAATCACAAATCGTTTTGAAGCTCTTTCTATAAAACCCGTATCCAATTAGAGCATATAAAGTCTAATAAGTTAGTAAGTGCAAACATTAAGAACATAATTTACTATCGATAGTTACCCCGAGTTGTATTTGGGCTTTTTTGGTCGCGCTCCTGATAACGCTGGTCTTGCTTTCTGGAGTGCTGAAATTGACCGTGGACTTGTCCCAGTAGATATTGCGTTGCAATTTGCAGAGGCACCAGAATTCCCAAGTATGTATGGCGCCCTAACCGCCAGAGAACAAGTGGATCTTGCCTATCGTAATATTTTGCAATGGGCCTCCGATCTAGTGACCCCCTCCCAATAAACTGGTAGACCTCAAAACTAGAGTAATGTCGTTTAGACCCATTTTAAAAAATAGGGAAAAACGATGAAAAGATCTAAATTTACTGAAGAACAAGTTACCTAC
>CAJARE010000109.1 GCA_903944255.1 uncultured beta proteobacterium | reverse complement strand
GCTTTTACTTGAGGATTATGCATTTTTCATCCCCCCATACAGACCAGTTGGCTTAAACATCAAGACTAAAACCATCACGGTAAATACCAAAGGATCTGACCATACTGGAGAAATATATAGAGAAGAGATTGATTGCAATTGTGTAAGTAATATTCCCGCAATCACAGCCCCCTTAATGCTTCCAAGACCTCCGACAATGACAACGCTAAACGCCATCAAAATAAAGTCTCGTCCCATAGTAGGAAATACTGAATAGATTGGGGCTAGTAGCACTCCAGCAAGACCAGCTAAAGCAACGCCCAATGCAAATGTCAGCGCATAAACCCGCATCACCGGTATACCTAATGAAGAGCTCATATCTTTGTCATAAGCAGAGGCTCTGACGATTGCACCTAATTGGGTTTTATAAATAAGTGCCCAAACAGAGAAAATCAGTAAAGCCCCAAATCCCATCAAAAATAACCGGTAATTTGGAAACATAACCCCTAACAACTCGCTAGCCCCTGAGATTGGGGCATTAGGTTTAATTGGATTAGCACCCCAAATAATTTTGTATGCATCCTCTAAAACCATTGCTACACCAAATGTCAGCAACAAAGTAAGAATATGACGATCCTTATAGTGGAATACTTTCTGAATCAAAAGCCTTTCCATTGCAAAACCAATTGGCACTAATAGCATGGGGACTAATAATAGGCAGAACCAAAATGAAACTCCCATAGCCATAAGGCTCACACTGATAAATGCCCCAGCAGCATAGAACTCACCATGTGACATATTAATAACATCTAGTAAACCAAAAATAATCGTCAAGCCTAAAGCCATTAGGACCACGGCAACGCCAATTGACAGTCCATTGACTATCTGTGGTGCATAAATAAATTGCAAACTCTCTAGCATTGAAAACCCAATCCCTTGGTAATATTCACAAGCTCAAAAAACTCCGCACCCTCAAAAAAGATGCGGAGCAATTTAGCGGTATATTAAAAACGAGTACAAACATCAGGACCAATTGCCTGATCAGATGGAACTCTACCGACAATATTAAATTCGCCATTCTCCACTCGGACAGCAAACATATCTTGCATTGCCTGGTGATCACCGGCACGCATCTTCTTGGTGCCTTGTGGAGTTTGCCAGCTTAAGTCATCCATTGCTGTTCGAACTTTATCGGTTTCAGTAGACTTAGCTTTTTCTACAGCAGCTTTGTAAAAATATAAAAGCCCATAAGAATCTGCACCATAAAGATCAGGTAGCTTGTTATAAGCTTTCTGGAAATCGGCAACGAACTTTTTATTCGCTGGATTATCTAACTTAGGAGAGTAGCCAACGCCTGTTACAAAGCCATTTGCAGACTTACCAATAGCACCCATATTTTGAGATGTGACTGTGCCAGATGCTCCAACAAGTGTCACCCCTTTATTCACGCCATACTCTTCCATCTGTGAAAATAACCGTACAGTATCGTTTCCAGCCACTGAGGTATAGATCACATTAGGCTTGGCGGCCCTTACTTGACCGAAGTATGGTGAATAATCCTTATTATCGAGAGGTGCAAAAACTTCGCCAACATCTTTAGCGCCCTTTTCAGTAGATGCCCTCTTAAATGCTGATACGGTGCTACGCCCCATCTCATAGTCAGGCCCGATAAAGAATATATTTGCCTTAGGAATTTCTTTATCAACCCATGCAGCTAATGCTGCAGACTGCATACCTGCACGTGCATTTACACGGAATACGTTGGGTGAGCACTTATCTCCTGTAATCGAATCCGCAAATGAAACCGATGTTGCTATTAGCTTATTATTACGCTCGGCCACCTGCCCTACCGCTAATGTAGATCCGGAATTAACAGTACCAGTTAAAAAGTCGACCTTTTCTACCTGGAATAATTTCTCTGCCTTTTGAGTGGCAACCGCAGGATTTGCCTCTTCATCTTCATAAATCAAATTAATTTTTCGACCATTAATACCGCCAGCAGCATTAATTTCCCTAGCGGCAAGATCTAAGCCCATTTTGACTTGTTCGCCAATTGGAGTATAGGTCCCGGATAATGGTGTTACGACTCCAATTTTGATAGGGCCAGATTGCGCAGAAACTAAAGATGCGCCAAAACACAAAGCTACAGCTAGAGCGATTTTTTTTGTTTCAAATTGCTTTTTCATGATGTACTCTCCTCTAAAAAATTAACGACCAACAAAATTTGGTTGACGCTTTCCATGAAAAGCTTCAACCCCTTCCTTAAAATCTTCTGAATTACGTAAGCGGCTATAGCAATGACCCTCGACTTCGATTGCTGTAGTTAATAGGCAATCCTCTGTTTCGTTCAGCATCTTCTTTGCTGTTCTCTGTGCAAGAGGTGAGAATGAACGCAGTTCATCTACCAATTTAGAAACGGTACTAGCCAGCTCAGAATCTGGAACACACTCAGTTGCTACGCCCCATTCATATGCTTGCTGCCCTTTGATACGCCTAGAGCGCATCACGATATCCTTGGTTCTGGTTATGCCAACCATTTTTTGTAAACGCGCAGATCCACCTGAGCCAGGAATTTGACCTAATTTTTGCTCTGGTAATGCATACAGAGTAGATTCCGCTGCGATACGAAAATCGCATGCTAAAGAAATTTCAAAGCCAACACCGAAACAATAGCCATGGTTTGCAGCAATGACTGGTTTTGAACAACGCGTAGGCGCTGCAATATTCCAGGCTAGTTTTGAAACGTGCTCTGGAGTTGCCTCCAAAAACCCTTTAATATCCCCACCACTAGAGAAGTGCTCCCCTTCAGCTCTCAATACAATAATACGGACGCGATCATCAGCATCTAAGGTCTCGAATGCAGCGCGTAATTGATCGCGCTGTGGCATCTGTATCACATTAAAAGGAGGCCTCTTTAAAACAATATCTGCTCTCTGTTGGGATTCATTAATTTCCACATAGAAACCATCGGGGTTATCAAGAATATTATTAAAGGGATGCTTCAAAATTGTAGTCATAAGGTCTTTCTAGTAAAAAAATTAAGCTCTTTCATATTCGCCAGCAACCAACATCCGCCGCAATACCTTTCCCACTGGTGACTTGGGAATTTCTTTAACAAATACGTATTCACGGGGGCGCTTAAAGTTGATCAAATCAGAACCTCGGCAATATTCATCTAGGGCAATTGAATCTACAATCCCACAAGCCCTAATGAAAGCAACTACTTTTTGGCCAAGGCGATCGTCTTTCAATCCTGCAACAGCTACCTCACTCACCGAGGGATGCAAAGACAAGATTGATTCAATCTCGACAGGGGAAATGTTTTCCCCCCCAGAAATGATCATGTCATCTACGCGACCTGTAACAAATAAGTCGCCTGACTCGTCAAAATAGCCTGTATCACCAGTGAAATACCAGCCATCCCGAATAGATTTTTGATCTGCGTCTGGTCGCTTCCAGTAACCTTCAAATGCTTCATCCCCAGAGAGATCACAAATGATCTGCCCCTCTTCATTGCAGGATGCCACTTGTGTAGGCATAGTCTGTATAGATCCTTGATCTAGCTTAACCACCTTAATACGTGCATTTATTCCAGCTTTGCCAGCACAGCCTGGCTTAGCCACAGCATTCTGATTAATCGTATATGTATAGATTTCACTTGAGCCGTAATGGTTTACGAATAATTCAGGAGAGAAGGCTTCATTTAGACTCAGCAATAAAGCATCATGCATAGGAGCACCTGCAAATCCTAGCTTCTTGACAGTTTTAACTCGACTTGCATTGAAGTTTTTTGACTGGAGCATATCGTGATAAAGCGTTGGCACTAGATAGAGATGAGTTACTGCCTCCCGCTCAATTGCATCTATTGCCTTATCAACATCCCAACGTGGTACAGCAACATATGTGCCATTGACAATGCATAGGGATAGCAGTGTACGTACCCCCATAGTGTGATAAAGAGGCATTACGCCTAAGGACACCTCGGCCATTGCATACTGGTTTTGAGCCACATGTGCAATTCCCGCTGCTCGCTCAGCCCGCTGCTTTCTTGGGACGCCTTTCGGCTTGCCAGTAGTGCCGGAAGTGAAAAGCATGACAGAAATATCCTCAACATGACCCTGTGCAGTAGGCTCCACACCTACCTGTATTAACTCATCAAAATACGTATATTCATCTGTAGGTCCCTTCTCCATACAAAGAATGACGGAGATTGATTTGCTAGTTTCAGATTGCAAATAGTTACTAAGGGATATCTCCTCAACGAATGCTAGTTTGACATCAGCATTTTGAGCGCAATAATCAATCTCATCAGACTTAGAACGCCAATTTAATGGGACGATAGCGATACCCGCCATCTGGCAAGCCCAATGAATAGTGGCTGCCTCATAGCGATTCTGCAAAATAGTCAAAATCCGATCACCGTTCTTCAGGCCTTTTTCATTAAAAAATTCTTGAACAGCACCAATATGTAGCGCCCACTCTCCGTAGGTATAGCGCTTACTGCCATCTACAATTGCCAAGCTACTTGGATCGCGCTCAACAGCCTGCAAAAAAGTTCTGCCTAAATCAAGCATGCTCACTCCCATTTTTGTGGGTCCTGGCTGAGGCCACTTCTAAAACTGCCTCAACTATTCCTACATATCCAGTGCATCGACATAAATTGCCTGACAAACCCTCCCTAACCTCCGTCTCAGTTGGATTTGGATTTTTATTCAGTAAGTCCTCAGCTGACATCAAAAATCCGGCCGTACAAAATCCGCATTGAAGCGCATGATATTTTTTAAAGGCGCTTTGTAAATCAGACATCTCGCCAGATTTCGAAAAACCCTCTACGGTATTAACGCTAGTCCGATCAGCTTGACATGCGAACATCAAACAGGAACGAACAACTTCTCCATCAAGCTCAACCGTGCATGCTCCACATACGCCATGTTCACAACCTGCATGGGTCCCTGTTAAGCCCAAATCATGTCGAATGAAATCAAGCAATGTAGTCCGTGATTCACAAGCAGCTTCGCGCTCAACCCCATTTAAAGATAATGTTACTAAGTGGTTCTTCATTCTATTTAATTACTCTAAAATCTATAGCTTGTTGGCATGCACGCTTCCCAAGTGAGCGCATCAAGTGTCGGCGTAGTCCTGAAGTTGCAGTTGGATCTTCCCTAACCTCTGTTTCAGAGGCTAAATCATCAATAAACTGGCCAATCTCATTTATAGAATTAGCAACGCATTTATATACCCGCGCAGTATCATCAATACCTCCAAACCCTACAGTCCAACTATTGCCTTCCTGAATGACTGCAACAGCTACTACTGCAAAATCTCCATGGCGATAACCATACTCGGCAAATCCAAATCTGGCATCATGCCCACGAATAGGAAACTGAACAGACTCGATGAATTCATTTGATTGACGGCAAGTTTGAAGTGCCCCTAGAAAAAAATCCTTGGCTTGAACTATCCGCTTATTCTTTTTACTGACTAGTGTGACAGAGCCTTCTAGTGCGGCTAGGCCAAGAACTAATTCGGCGCTGGGATCAGCATGGGCAATCGATCCGCATACTGTTCCTCGATTCCGAATTGGAGCATGGGCGATCCATGGGAACATCATGCTTAAAAGTGGCTGAGTCTTATCAAGATCACTCCATTTTTCTAATGCAGCCTGTCTAACACCAGACCCAACCAAAAGGACATCACCAGAAACACCAAAATTTTTGAGCTCTATAACCTTATTGATATCGATTAGATGATCGGGGCTAGCAACCCTCATAGCCAATACGGGGACAAGTGTTTGACCACCAGCAATGATACGAGCATCATCACCATACTGATCCAATAAATTTACAATATCGGCTTGAGAGTTGGCCTGGTGCATCACAAATGGAGCAGACTTCATTTACCAACTCCTAATATAGTAAATAATCTGCTGAGCAAGAGTTTCAATAAGCCTTCCTGTTTTGCACCGGCTTCTTTTGCAAGTGCTCTAAACAGTTGATCCAAGACTAATCGAATCGCACCCTCTAATAACCTGCTACCAATTGCTGCAAGCTTGCCTGATACCTGAGCTTGATAGTCATACTTTAAAACAGTGGTGCCCCCATCATTCTTCAGGCTTACTTGACCCATTCCCAACGCCATTCCTAATGGGCCTCGACCTTCTCCACCTAGGGAAAAACTATCAGACTCTTGAATATTTGTTAAATCGACCTTGGCTTCAAAGCGAGCCTTTGCAATACCAATTCGTACAACTGCTATGCAATCAAACTGAACACCATTCGATATAGCGGTTTTACGAATGGATTCACAACCCGGAATAACATTTTTCAATCTCTCCGGATCAAGTAAAACTGCAAAGATATTTTCTGGAAGAACCTGCAACCTTACTTCGCCCTGAGCTTTCAAAGGATAATCTGCATTCGAAACCATTGAAGAAATCTGACTCGATGACCTATCAAGCTTGAGAGAACCCTTTTTCACAAGAAGGGCATGAATACGACTTGGGGTTGCAGGCAGGACAATATCCTCGACATCTAATGCATCTGCGATTGCATTTGCAATACAAACTGGTGTACTCATACTATTTCCCTCACCAATTCCTTTAGCGCCCAAGGGGGTAAATGGGCTTGGAGATTCTTGGTGATAGATTTTAGGAGTGCAAATATCACTTGCGGTAGGTAAGCGATAATCCGCAAAAGTTCCTGAAAGAAAATTTCCATCGCTACTGTAGACAAACTCTTCAAAAAGAGCTGCCCCAACAGCTTGTGCATAGGCACCATAAATCTGCCCATCTGCTAAGGCTGGATTTAGTATTTTTCCTGCGTCATGCACGGTAATGTATTGATCAACCTTTGCGGAGCAAGTTTCGAGATCTATCTCGATCCCACAGGCATCGATAGCAAAGCCATACGCAGCAGAAGTATTAATTCGATCATCCTCATCAGGCGCCTCTAAAACATCTGCGCTCCAAAAGTGCGTTTCCTGTAGTGCAAGAACGGTTTCAGGTCCAAGAGCCTCTCGAATCAATCCTGGAGACCAGTGAAAATTTCCGCACAATCTTGAGAAAGAAATACGCCTACTTTCATCTCCAGCTACCGATATATATCCATTTGCAAATACTAAGTCTTCTGGTATTGACTGCAGCGCGTGCGCTGCATAATCAGCAATTCGAGCCTTTAGCTTTTCAGCCGCAAGAAATACTGTGCCTGCAACTGCTCCCGCAAAACGACTTGAATAGTTGCCAGCGGCAATTGACCATGCATCTTTAGCAGTATCAAAATCGACATTTACCTGAATTTGTGAAGGCAAGACGCCAAAAACGTCTGCTAATAGCTGGCTGATAACGGTTTGATGGCCCTGACCAGCTGGAGCTGAAGCAATATTGGCAGCAATATTTCCAGAAGGGTCAATACTCACAGTTGCCGAGGTAATCGCACCATTTTTAGGGCCTGCTTTTGCTCTTTGCTCTTTTGTAAGAACGGTTGTGATGTAACCCATATTAGAAACTGAAGGCTCAACAATCGAAGAAATACCAATACCGTAGTAACGTCCTTCTTTTTTAGCCTGCTCTCTACGGTCTAATATTTTTCGAAACTCTGGAGAACTCTCCAGTATTTTCAAAGCCTGTTGGTAGTTACCGGAGTCTAGTAATGCTCCTGCGGCTGCCCGATATGGAAATTGTTCTTTTTGAACATAATTTAGTGCTGCAATTTCTTGATGCGTTTTGCCCAAGGTTTTTGCAATTTTATGGATTAAACGCTCTAGTGCGTAATAAACCTGAGGACCGCCAAATCCCCTTACTAGTCCAGTAGGCGTTTTATTGATCAATACGATACGATTGCGAATTTTTAAATTCTGAATTTGATATGGGCCCGTCACGCACCCATGCATGCGGTACAGGGTTGCTGGCTCAGGAGCCCTTAAATAGGCACCACAATCTTCAATTTGATCGTAATCTAGCGCTAATATTTTTCCATTCTCATCCACTGCAGCACGTAAATGAGTGTGACGAGATGTTGCAGAAGTGGCTGCCTGAAGATGCTCTAAGCGATCCTCAATAAATTTCACTGGGGCACCAGCTTTACGCGATGCTAAGCAGCTCATGATGATATATGGCAATACTGATTGCTTAACGCCAAAACTACCGCCAGAATCTGGGGCAACATGATGGCGTAATTTTGTTCCCGGAATCTTGAGTGCAGCAGCCATGACTACTTGTAATGAGAATGGCCCCATAAAATTTGACGTTACTTCATATGAGGAGTCCGCCTCTCGCCATTGTGCAATGACACCCCCTGTTTCTATGGGTGTACAAGAATTGCGAGGATAGCGGATATCCACTTCAATGACACTGGCAGCCTGTTGGAAAGCAGTATCTGGATCACCGTATTGAAATGAGCGATCTGAAACACAATTACTACCAATATCCTCATGCAAGATGATCGAAGTATCTGCTAGAGCAGCATCTACATCAACTACGGCAGGAAGAGGCTGAATGTTGACCCCAACCCTCTCAACTCCGTCCTCTGCCAGCGCCCGTGATTCAGCAATGACTACTGCTATAGGCTCTCCCACATAGCGTACATACTCGCTAGCCAATACCCACTGACGCATGGAGGTTTTCACGGCAACCACCAATGGACTAGACCAGGCCTGGACATCCTTGAGAGTCAAAATGGCCCTCACACCCTTGATCAGTAGTGCCGGCTCAATGTCCACAGAAATAATTTTTCCATGAGCGATTGGAGAACGCACAACTGCTGCATATAAGGTTCCAACAGGTAAAGGGAGATCATCGAGGTAGCGACCTTCCCCCGTCAGAAGAGCAACATCTTCTATACGCTCACATGAACTACCTAAATAATTTGCACTTGCTTTCAATCTACTCTTTTCAGCTAAATTAAGATTAATTAATGCTGAAAGAAGCTTAATGATCGGATAAGTAGCATGCTTACCCTAAAGTCCGACTGCTTACCTTAGAGTCTGATTATCTACATCAGGTAAACCCTAGGAGTCTAGCTTGGGAGCCTTTTCTACTTGCTGACGATAAAGGCTTGGAGTGACCCCCTGGTGCTGTTTGAAAAACCGAGTGAAATGACCTTGCGCAGAAAATCCTAATTCATCCCCAATATGGATCAGGCTCTCATCCTTATCAGCGAGAGCGTCAAATGCAAATTCCATTCGAAGCACATTAGCAAATACTACTGGCGATAATCCAGTACAACGTCGAAAGAGCTCAAAAAAATGTGAGCGAGATAAATTAACGCTTTTGGCGACTAATGCAATGTCATTGAAGCCTTGTGGAGATGTACGCATTAGGTGAATCGCCTTTCTAATGCGCGGATCCATAAAAGCCAATGTATTTCCAGAGCTTCGTAAGTCGCCAGCTGTTATAACATCAGTATTTTCCATAAAGCTTAATGTAAGCTCTAACAACATAGACTCTAGTTGGTCATGGGCAATTTGATCTGCCCACCATAACTCCATCGATATTTTTTCCAAAGCCTGTTTTTGATGAACACCCATGGTAGAAAGATTATTAATAAAGAAACGGGGATGACTACTGGCTAAGAATTTTTTACTAAAAGATGCTAACCATTTTGGCTCAAGATAAAGAGCTAACAAAATCGGATTATTACCACCAACTGGTAGATGGAGATATGAATGCTCTTCCCAGGCATTTATGAGTACCGCATTGCTGTCAGTCAAGGGACAATTTTTTCCTCGGACCTGAAAAGTAGAATCGGGACCGCCTACCTTACATAAAATATGGCAATGATGATGTGCATGGGTAACCAAAGGCGCATCCATTTCTAGAAGCGCCACGCGACCAAACTCTCCATGAAGAAGTCGAATTACTTTTGACATATACCAAATGATCTCACAGACCTAGATTATCTGGGAGTCAGGCTCTATTGCAGCGCAAAAGAAAGGCCCTAGGATTTCAGGGCTTTTTAAACAATCTCTATTTCTTCCTTACTGGAGGCAAATCGGTACAGTGGCCATGCGCTGCTTCTGCTGCTAGGCCAACTGATTCGCCTAGAGTTGGATGCGGATGAATGGTTTTACCCATATCGATTGCATCGGCACCCATTTCGATTGCAAGGCAAACCTC
>CAJARE010000108.1 GCA_903944255.1 uncultured beta proteobacterium | reverse complement strand
TAAAGGCCGCTACTAATAATGCCTGGGTACACATGTAAGCCATGCGTATGCATATTGGTATTGTTTGGGTATGCTAAGTAGCTTGGATTTAAAGGGTTAGGCGGCGGATTGGGTGGCAACGCATTATTTAGCCTAATCCTAAGTGTATCGCCCGTATTTACGATTAATGTTGGCCCCGTAATCACCGCTTGCCCACCTGAAATTCCGTAGGCTCTTAGCGAAACATTTTGAGATACAGATGGATTTGATGTTCCAATAGTGGTGTCAAGATAGGACACGGATAACGAAACATCCAGCACTCCATCAATAGACTGTAAAACCTGTGGCTGAACAAAGGTTTGTATAGGCCCCAATGACCCAGAGTCACCGTTACTACCTCCCCCGCAAGAAGTAAGTAATTGAGGCAGAGCAAGTCCAGCAGATACCGTAAAGCTAAGTTGTAAAAAATCACGACGAGTAACAGGCTTGAGTTTTTCTAGTTTCATATCAGATCTTAAGCAATGGAAAGAAATGAATTTGGATGATTCACTTTTAGATTGGTGCTACCAATTTGACCGGAGCTATTGTTGCCCCATCCCCAGAGATCGCTGGCAGTATTGGCCGCAGCAAAAGTATGTCCAGCTGAAATAGATTTAATTTTCGATAAACCTTTAACCTGCGTTGGTTGCGTTCGATCTACAAAATCACTTAAACCAAGTTGACCATATCCATTCCAGCCCCATGCGTAAAGGTTGCCTGATCTGGATAAGGCTAGAGAAAAATGTAACCCTGCCGCTATTGCTGTGATTTTCTCTGGCAGATTGATTCTTGCGGGTATCGATGAGTACGGTTCTGTGCTGAACCCTAGTTGACCTTTATTATTGCTACCCCAAGCCAGCACATTTCCATCGGTAGATAGTGCTAAAACATGGGTGCCACCAGCGGCTAGGAAAGCGATTTTCATAGGTGTTTTAATGGGCGCTGGCCTGAACTGAGCATCTAAATGCCCTAGACCTAGTTGACCAGCGCTATTACTCCCCCATGCGTATAAAACATTCTCTTTTGATAGGGCAAATACAGTGCCTTGACCCATGGCGATTGATTTTATTGGGGGCAAGTCCTGTAGGATGCCTGGTGAAGCGTTCAGATGAGCAGTGGGCCTTCCCAAAACTCCATCTACATTCATACCCCATGTATGGACATGTCCTTGCAAGTCAACAATTGCGAAATTATGTTCACCTACTGCAATGACATTTGCCTCCGGGAGATCAAGAGGCCGTGGTTCCAATAGGGCAATAATTTGATTGTTACCACCAATGCCGATAGAGGAATTACCCCAAGAAACCACTTTGTTATGTTCAGTTAACCCCAAATTAATGCCGAATCCAGCGGATATAGATTTTAATTTATAGCTCGTATTAATTTCGATTGGACGGTTTTTAGGAGTGGGTGTTGAGCATACATCTTGCGGGACACCGAGATCTCTTCCGCTACCAATACCACCCCATGCCAAAGTTTTCCCAGAGGAAAGTAGTGCAACAAGATGGTCTCGACCACATGCTATTTTTACGATTTCGAGTGGGGACGTACGCATTGAAAAAGAATCCTTTAAATTTATCACTTTTTAATAACTGCAAATCTAGCTTTAAGTAATTGTCTAAAGAAAGACATATCAGGAATTAACAGCATACAGCGCAAGAATTTAAATGACGCTTTAATTACATATGATGGGGCGCAATCTACTTAAAGGTGTGCATAGTCTAGTATTGCATGCAGTTAATTATAGTATGAACTTCCGCTTTGGGTCGTTAGCTGCCCCTCGCTATAGAAGCGTGACT
>CAJARE010000107.1 GCA_903944255.1 uncultured beta proteobacterium | reverse complement strand
TACACATTAACTTCTTGCACCTCGGGATGCACGACTGGAAATGGTAGCTACCATACCCAAAATATGTATAACCTCTTTGTTGCCCCCGGCGTATCAATCGGCGATGATGGTTTAGCTTACTTAAAGGCTGGCTATACCCGAACTTCAGTTAAAACTTGGGTTTCAGGAACGCTACCCATAGGCGGAACTGTTTCCAATTCATCAGGCCCATCTTTTGGTATTGGCTACAAGCAATACATTACAGGGAATGTGTATGGCTTTGTAGAATATAATTATCAAATCTATCAAAAAACTACAACATTGTTTCAGGGTACAGGCACTTTGTATAACTCCAATCAGTCTTCTGTGCAAAATTTATTAGTTGGTTTGGGATACAAGTTCTAAAAAGGATCAACCATCGTTGTGTCGGTGGTTCGATTCTGCCCATTGCATTTTATAAAACGCTGGATTCAATTACGGTTATTGAAAAGCGCTAAGACAGCGTCTTCAAATTCATAATTAACTAATGGAGATGCATACATGACGACTACTCAATCAAAGTCCAATATGTATACACTCGCTTTGGCGGCGCTGGGAGTGGTTTATGGGGATATTGGTACGAGCCCCTTATATGCTTTCGAAACAGTCTTTAATAATGGCGCGCATTCAGTCAGTCAAACTGAAGCTAACATTCTAGGTGTTTTATCCTTGTTTTTCTGGAGCT
Source organism: uncultured beta proteobacterium (assembly GCA_903944255.1). Lineage (GTDB taxonomy): Bacteria > Pseudomonadota > Gammaproteobacteria > Burkholderiales > Burkholderiaceae > Polynucleobacter. The sequence continues at coordinate 3,838 of CAJARE010000107.1, read as the reverse complement.
TGGTGATGGTTGTGACGGTCAAGTATGTCACTATCGTAATGCGGGCAAGTGTTTCAGGAGAGGGCGGCATTATTGCATTGACTCGGCTAATGTTAGAGCGCGTTCAAGGCAAACCAATAAAAACCGGCCTTCTTATTTTTGCTGGATTGCTTGGAACTGCTTTTTTCTATGGTGATGGTGTGATTACGCCGGCAATTTCAGTATTGTCTGCTGTGGAGGGATTGGAAATCATATCCCCAGGTTTAGCAACCTATGTCATTCCAATAACCTTAGTCATCTTGGCTCTTTTGTTTTTTGGGCAAAGATATGGCACTGGAAAGATTGGGTTTTTGTTCGGTCCAGTAATGCTAGTGTGGTTTGCTCTGCTAGCAGTGTTAGGCGCATTCAATGTGATTGAAAATCCTCATGTGCTGTTGGCGATCAATCCGACCTATGCGCTAGAGTTTTTAGCGCGTAACGGCATTCTCCCATTTTTTGCAATGGGGGCAGTTGTTCTGTGTGTGACTGGAGCCGAAGCGCTTTATGCTGATATGGGGCACTTTGGAGCTCAGCCGATTAGGAGGGGTTGGACTCGACTTGTATTGCCAGCTCTGCTACTGAACTACTTTGGTCAGGGCGCTTTTTTACTAAAGTCCGCAGGAGGGCTTTCAGCCGTTGAGCTGAACAATCTATTTTATGTGATGGCGCCTGAGCAGTTACGCGTGTTTATGATCATTATTGCAACGATTGCGACTGTTATTGCCTCGCAGGCAGTTATTTCAGGAGCCTATTCTTTGACTAAGCAAGCAATCGATCTTGGGTGGGTTCCTGAGTTACGCATTATCCACACCTCAGATCGTGAGCTTGGTCAGATCTATATTCCAGCGATTAATTTAATGTTGTTCGTAATGGTGGTGCTTGCCATTCTTATATTTCAGAATTCAAGTGCACTTGCTGGTGCTTATGGGATTGCAGTGACAGGAACGATGCTGTTAACCGACTTTTTAGCAATATCTGTGGCAATTAGTATTTGGCGCTGGAAACCCTTTCTAGTAATATTTGGTGGTATTTTCTTTATCTTGATGGATTTAGTATTTTTTACATCAAATAGTTTAAAGTTTTTTGATGGTGGTTGGTTCCCTATAGGGTTGAGCGCACTGTTAGTGGTCGTTATGACCATCGGATATCAGCGACACGGTAAACAAAAATTGAGAGATGCCTTAAGCATTAAAGAGTGATTTTTGCTTTGAGACAACCACAACGGCTCCAAGAAACACTAAATTAACCTTCGGCTGGTTTTTATTTGAAAGCCTTACAGAAGCAATGATGCTGATATTGGGTGATAAGCAAAATAACTTTGACACCACCCAAAGAGCCGAGCATGATCTAGAACCTTTGATGCTAAAGTCAATCGTATCGCGCGGATATACATGAATTTTCAAATACTACCCCTCATTTTTTTATCTGTTTGTTTATTGAATGGGCTGCTAACATTTTTAGCGATTCCATTTTTTAGCAGCAATAGAAATTCGCGATTATATTTTTGGGTAATCTGTAATATTCTATTCAGCATTGGCTCAGCTACTATCGCAATTCAGTTAATCAATTCCCCTGGACTAATGGCATTTGATATCAGTAATCCAGCCATAGCAATTGCCCAGATGATGCGATCTTTGAGTGTAGTTATTCTGGCATTCATTCTGAGATCATTTTTGCCAAGAGCATCTCAGCGGATCTCTACCATTAAGATGTTCCTAATCATTCTTGGAATAATTATCTTTTCGATTTCTGTAACTTATCCTAATATAGCTGCTGAATTCAAAGGATCAATTCTTCCAAACTTAGGGGCTGTAGCTCTTGGGGCGTGGTGTTTGTATCAGATAAATTTAATTAAAAAGTCTGGCCTATATCAAAATAGTTATTCACTTAGAATTCTCTGGGTTACTGCTTGTGGGTTTGTTGCTTTACCTTTTTTAGTATTAGCGATGGCGGGGATAACGTACTTCAATCTCGTCCCATCGGCTCACTTTTCTGTGACAGACTTTCGCTCAGCTGATTTTGTAGTAAGGATATTGCTTAACATTATTAGTCCGGCGGCGTTTATTGGGACGCTTATGCTCTGGATAGAAGGGTACTCAGACCTTGCAATTCAATCAAAAGCTGATTCTTTAAGCATTTCTAATCTTTTAGTTGAGAAAGATATTTTGATTAATAACTTGGCTAATGCCAACGCCCTGGTAGAAACGGGGGCATTATCAGCAGGCTTGGCACATGAGCTCAATCAGTTTTTGGCTCGCATTGAATTGAATGGTGATAAAGCGCTCGGTTTAATCAAAAGCCCTGATGCCCAACCGGCACTGATTGAACCAGCCATTGAGAATATTCTCAATGCCAATCGCTCTGCTGCCAAGGTGATTAAAAGTCTGCAAATCCTTTTCAAAGGCAGTCAAAGACCATCCTCATTATGTAATTTAGATGATCTTCTTTTGGATGTCGTTTCTATCTATCATGATCGTCTCGAAAAATCGAAGATCAAAATAGAGATGGATTTGCAGGCAAAAGAGCCATGGGTAGTGTGGGATGGATTAATGAGCCAAGTATTTTCTAATTTGTTATCCAATTCAATTGATGCTTTAGACGCTCTTACAAAGACAGAGAAATTGATTCGAATTACTAGCCAAATTGATCAATATGGGGCCTATCGGATGACATTAGCTGATAACGCTTTGGGAATTGATCCCCAGCACCAAGATAAGCTATTTCATCTTTTTCAGACGAGCAAAAGCACTGGCTCGGGCATTGGTCTATGGTTATCTAGATATATCGTAGAGCGTCATGAGGGTGCTTTGACTTTTGAAAATCTTCCTGAACGCGCAGGTGTTTGCTTCATCCTTACTCTCCCGCCTGGAAAATTAAATAGTCAGATCCCTTTTGCTTCCTTGCAAGCTAAATATGAATAATGAAGGGAATATAGGTCTAATCCCTACTTTAGTAGGGTATCTAGACTAGGCAGGAATTAGGATACTACTTTCATATAGATGTTCTTTTGTATTGATTTGATGGATATTTCTACCAATGAGTTACTTCGAAACATAGCCCTAAAAAATGAGCTCCCATAAAAAGCATATTTTTCTCATTGAGGATGATCAAGCCTTACGGCTAGACTTGATTGATGCCCTTCAGTTTGCCGGCTATAGCGTTCATGATTTTGGGGATCCAGATCAATTTTTGCTGGAATTTAGGCCCTTAGTTCCTGCGGTATTAATTACTGATATGCGTATGCCTAATAAAACAGGCATCCAATTGCAAGAGGAGCTAGTGAGTAAGGGTCATCGACTGCCTATTATTTTTATCAGTGGTGAAAGCACTGATCAACAAATTGTTAAAGCCTTTAATAATGGCGCCTTTGACTTCTTATTGAAGCCTTTTGGTCGAGAGGCTCTATTTAGTGTGGTTGCTAAAGCCATGGAAAAAGACATTATTGCGATGACTGACCATATCCGCAAAGCTCAACTGACTGAAAGTCTAAAGATGCTATCTCCACGCGAGCGCCAAGTATTTGAGTTAATGGCAAAAGGGTATGGAAATAAAGAACTAGTAGAGGCGCTTGGAGTATCTTTGCCAACGGTCAAAGAATACAAATCTGAGATGATGTATAAATTGCGATTGCGCTCTCTCGCGGAATTGATGGCCTTAAATAGTTCTATATAGCCACTTAGCCTCATACTTTATTTAATTCAATATCCTTTCTTATCCCTACGATCGAAGGGTTTAAAAGACATTTTTGGGTTGATATGATCGCCATTTAAGTAAATTACTTTGGAGACTAGGTAATGAAATGGCGTAATACTTTTTCAGT
>CAJARE010000106.1 GCA_903944255.1 uncultured beta proteobacterium | reverse complement strand
TGCCACCAATATCTTGATTGGGTGTCACCTACTTGATCCCAGATTTATTTCTGAGCTTCCAGCTTCTACAATTTTGCTCAATACAGAGCAGGTATACGGCGAGACTGATTGGAATAAACCCATATTTACTTGGGCAAAACATTTTCAGATATGGGATTACAGCCCCAAAAATATCGAAAAATTTTTACAACTGGGAATAGATAAAACAAAGCTTTTAAAAATTGGATATCAAAAAGAGCTTACTCGACTTGATTTAAGCAAACCAAAAGATATCGATGTCTTATTTTATGGCTCAATGAATGAAAGAAGAAAAGCAATCTTGGATGAGCTCGAGCTTAAAGGACTTAAGGTAAAGGTTTTATTTGGCATTTATGGTCAAGAGCGAGATCATTGGATAGAGCGCTCTAAAGTAGTTTTAAATCACCATTATTACGAATCGCAAATTTTTGAGATTGTCAGAGTTTTCTATTTACTCACTAATTCTGTAGCAGTTGTTGGAGAGGTTAATGAAGCAACTTCAATAGACGCTATCTATAAAGACGGTATTTGTGCTTCGAGATATGAAGACCTGGTAAGTCACTGTGTGGCACTGGTACATCATGAGCAACTCAGGGAGCAATTGCAGCTAAAGGCGCTTGATTCGATTACTCAATATCCTCAATCGCTATTTACTAAAGAGGTTTTAGCTTGAATGCAGAGATTGACAGATTGCACCTAGCAGCTTGCAATGCTGGACGCGATACCTATATAGACCCTGCCTCGGGGTATCAAGTTCTGACGAGTAAGACCCTTCTAAAGCAAGGCACTTGTTGTGGAAATTCTTGTAGGCATTGTCCTTATGGCCATATTAATGTCAGCGACCCCAATCTTGTCAAGCAGTCATTTTCTGCGCCCGCGTTAATGAATTGGTCTGGCAAGGATGAGAGTATCGATATTTTATTTTGGTCGGGCGGAAAAGATAGTCTATTAGCCTTGCAGCACTTGTTTGCGGAAAAAAAGAAGGTCGTCTTACTGACAAGCTTTGGCGCATTGACTAGTAGAGTCTCCATTCAAAACATTCATATTAAAAATATTGCAAAGCAAGCAGAATTTTTAAAGCTACCCTTATGTCTCGTGCCATTATTTCCCAATACAGATTATAAAACTAGCATTCAGGAAGCATTCAATTTAATTGTTGCGCAAACGGGGGCCCAGATTGATCGTTTGGTCTTTGGTGACCTGCATTTAGAGAGTATTCGTCAGTGGCGCGTTGATACTTGGCCTCAGTATCTTGTCCACACCCCCCTTTTTGGTCTTCCTTATGAAGAGCTCTTAAGTCAATTGTGGCAATTACAAAATACGATGGAATTAGAGATTACGCTTTCATCAGAGCTCACAATGCCAAAAGAAGTATTGGCGGTAGGAACACCCTATACTGAAGAGCTCGTGCAGCAGATTAAAGATAGTGGCTTAGATGCCATGTTGGAAAATGGTGAGGCACACACCTTAGTCTTTCCTAAGGGCTGGAAAAAATATTAATTGGGTCTACATGCTTACTCAAAAGTTTAAATTATTTATTACGCCATTTTGTGAGGCTACCCCAGCTTGCTTATTGGTGATGGTTCAGGGTAATATTTGGTTAGCCACCATGGGGCACCTTCAAAAAGCGCTTGAAACGGGCTTGCTTACTGGGCTTGGGGTACTGATTCTCTCCCTTTTTTCTCATCGCTGGTTTAATAATAAATATATTGTTGCTGCAATCACTGGCGCCATGGTATTCGTAGCTGACTTGATTGTGCACCCAAGTCATTTTGGAGGCTTTGCTACAGAAGCAATTGTTACTGGTATTTTTACTGCAATCATTTCTTTAGCTTTAAATATCATCGGGAAAAAACTATTTCTGCATACAAAAGATCGCATCAGCAAGCATTGAAAATAGCTGTAATACTCTTTGTATAATCTACCTCAATATCAACCTTACCCTGAATAGAGCTGACATGAAAAAAAGACCTCTACTATTGATAACGCTGCTACTGACTTTTCTTTTAAGCGGCTGTCTTGCAAGAAGCTATTCGCCAGTGGGCGTTAATTGCATTCCTGGTACTCCATTTCAGGATATGCCAGTAGCTTGTATTGGCTTGTAACTTAGAACTGGTAGCCCAAGCCAAATAGTAGGTTTGTGGAGGTGGCAGTGACAGTTGAATTGAGCGTAGCTGGAACGCTGATGTTTGCTGGTGTTTTTAAATTACCACTGAGTGAGCGATTGAGGCTTCCATAATTAACATAGTTATATTCGGCAAATCCATAGAAGCCTGCACTAATAATCTGTTTATAACCAAAACCAAGACTAGTGCCGCCCATATAAAAATCGGTATTCACGCCATTAGCGCTTGAGCCGGTATAGCCCACCTTGCCATATAAGAGCTTGTTTTGATCCAGCGCCAAACCTGGGGCTATAAAAATATTTAATGAGTTATTGACGCGTACTGAGGCAGAGTTTTGATAAGTACCGATGCTCCCGCTATAACTTGCAGAGGCAGTCGCATTTGAAGTTGGAAATGGTGTGTATTCAATCCCAAGGCCCAGTAACAAGGGCGTGCCTGAGAAAAAGTTATATCCTGCTGCAACTGTGCCAGTAAAGCCGCTAGCATTTGAAACGGAAATAGTCGGTGTAAGAGTTTGCCCTGCTGCACTTAGGCTTGTGTTGGAAAAAGAAGGAGATGCAGTTTGATAGCCAATACCAAATTGCGCATAGGGGCCTGAAAATTTTGAGTTTTGTGCGAGTGCAGTAGATGAAATACCGCACAAGATCAAACTATAAACAAAGGACCGAATTTGCATTTACGTCTCCTGGTGAGGTGATTCTAATTGCCTATAGAAAATGAATATACATCATTACTGCCCAGGAAAAACCATCCTTAGGGTGCTGGATTTAGGGGTAGTATTTCAGGCATGAATGAGTTTTACAAAACCAGAAGAGATCTTTTGAAGGCCTTGTCCTTGGCAACACTCGTTTTGCCGTATTCGAGATCAACTTATGCCCAAATAAGGTTTGATAAAAATCCATTTATTCTTGGTGTCGCTAGTGGCTCGCCTACAGATCAGTCCATCGTGTTGTGGACCAGGCTTATAGATGACGGACTATTTTCTAGTCGTTTACCGAATGAACCCATAGAGGTTAAATGGGAGCTGGCACAAGATCAAAAATTTTCTCAAATTATTCAATCGGGCTTATCTTTGGCTGTCCCCGCATTGGCATATTCGGTACACGTTGAAGTAAATCAATTACCAGCAAACCAATGGTTTTTTTATCGCTTTTTGGTGGGCGGCGAAGTCAGCTCAGTAGGCAGAACAAGAACCCTTCCCGCTCCAAAGCAAGCGGTTGATCATTTAAAGCTTGCCTATGCCTCTTGTCAGAATTATGAGCATGGATATTTCAGTGCTTATCAGCACATGCGAGCAGAAAATGTTGATTTAGTCATGTTTTTGGGCGACTACATTTATGAATATGGCCCAGGTCGTAAGGGCGTGAGAACTCACGATAGTGGACCTACTATATCTCTTGATGACTATCGTAAAAGATATGTGCTGTATAAAAAAGATGAAAATTTACAGGCGATGCACGCAGCATGTCCTTGGCTGATGACTTGGGATGATCATGAAGTACAAAATGATTATGCAGGTCTAAACGCTGGCACATTTGGACCCTCTGTTTCAGACTTTCCTGCAAGGCGCGCCGCTGCTTATCAGGCTTACTATGAACATATGCCGCTAAGGTCTTCAGTGCTCATTGATGGTGTGAATGGTTTGATGAAAGGCGCTGAGATGCGAATCTATGGTGACTTTCAATATGGAAGATTGGCAAATATCTGTATCTTAGATGACCGTCAGTATCGTGATCTAGCGGCGTGCACTCCATCTGGTAGAGGGTCAGCGATCTTTGATCCAAAAGCTTGTGCAGAGCTTAATAAGACAGATCGAAGCATCTTAGGAGGAGATCAAGAAAGATGGGTGGCGGGCAGGATGAGTCATGCCAATCAAAATATTTGGAATGTCATTGGTCAGCCCACTTTATATGCACAACGCTATTTTCCAAACGGAGATCAATTACTTATTTGGAATGATGGGTGGGATGGATTTCCGGAGGCAAGAAAAAGAATGGATCAACTATTCATTCAAAACAAGGTAAAAAACCTCGTCATTTTTGGTGGAGACGTTCATGAAAATTGGGTGGGATATATCAAGGCCGATTACGATCAATTTGACAGCCCTGTATTGGGCGTTGAATTCTGTGGCACTAGCATCACATCTATTAGTAATGGCGCCAAATTTTTAGATGCGCGCTTAGCTAAAAACCCACATTTTATTTTTGCTGAGGCTAGTAAAAAGGGCTACGGAATAGCTGAGTTCACCTCCAAGGCATTAACGGTAACGCTCAGAGTAGTTAGCAATGCACAGGAAGAAAAAACAAGTATTGAAACACTGGCTAAATTTATTGTTCAGTCTCATTCCAATAAAATAGAGCGCTTGTCTTAGTGAATGAAAATTACTTCGCATACTTTTAGGTTTCTCCAAAACCTGTGTGAGACTAGTTACCGCACCAACCAAAATTCATGCAGTTTTGCAGGGCTTAGGCGGACAAAATGATTGAAGCACAAGCGGCACAATGGTCAAAGCTGGTTAAAATCGAAAAAATAACGGTCAATGAAAACAATGATGAACGCTTTTAAAAATACAGTATTTTCTTTTCTCCTGAGCGCTTTACTTTTAGGCAGTGCACTTGCTGCTGATATTCAGGTCATTACTTCGGGTGCTTTTGCTGAAGCATTAAAAACTTTAGTTCCTGAATATGAGAAGCAATCCCCTAATAAGGTCATTATTTCTTATGGTTCTTCAATGGGGGCTGCTACCGATTCCATTCCTACCAGATTGGGGCGCGGAGAAAAGTTTGATGTACTCATTTTGGCAGGACCAGCCCTGGAAGGTTTTATAAAGAGTGGTGCTGTGCAGTCTGGCACCAGGGTAGATTTAGTAGCCTCCGTAATGGGGGCAGTCGTTAAAAGTGGCGCACCCAAACCGGATATCAGTACTATGACTGGCCTAAAGCAAGCTTTACTGAATGCTAAGTCGGTGGCCTATTCTGCTAGTGCTAGCGGTGTGTATTTATCTACTGAATTATTTCCCAAAATGGGCATTGCAGAGCAAATGGATAAAACGGCCAAAAAGATTTATAGCGAGCGAGTTGCTTCGGTTGTGGCCAGAGGTGAGGCAGAATTGGGTTTTCAGCAAGTAAGCGAGCTACTGCCAATTCCTGGTGTAGATTTTATTGGGGAGCTTCCCCCCGAGGCACAAAAGACCGTTTTGTTTTCTGCGGGCATTACTAATAATGTCAACAACTTAGCCGCATCTCAAGATTTGATTGCATTTCTAGCATCGCCTAAGGCAGCCCCTACTATTCAAAAGGCGGGACTAAAGCCAGTCTTGCCAGCCTTGCCTTGGTAAGCTCAAAAGACGATAACACTAGTAATACTTTATAAGTATCAGGATATAATTTATTCAAGCAGGAGAGTGAGGGGTATCCCTCCACCGAAGGCGCAAACTCCCATGAACGCTCAGGTATCCACCAGGAAGGTACTGCTTATCCTAAATAGCCGTCTGGAGAGTCGCCATCTTTATGGCGCACCGAAGGAGCAAGCACTAAGCTAGGCTTAGTGTGAATCTCTCAGGTATCAGGGACAGGGGGAGCGGCATCCATCTACATGGATTTCATGTATCTGATGGGCTGTATTTGGGAGAATTCGTATGCATACTCTGATCACATAAGTTAGTAATTCGTATCGACCTACATCAGTAGACTCAATTGATTTTGCTCAATAGCTTTTTGCAATTGGGCGCTTACTAACTTAAGGAAAAACACATGACTAATAAATTTGTTGAAGAGGCCCCATATCATCCAGGCTATGAGGATGCTGGATTTAAAGCCCAAGCATCTCCAGTTACTTCAGAGCTTGATAGCTTTAGAAAAAGTAATGTACGGTATTTGAATTTTGCCGATGTGATTGTGGATTTCTGTGCCTCTGAGCAGGCAAAGCATTCCCTTAAATAAAGCTGCTGTCCAAATCAATACGCCACTTCAGGTCACCGCAGTGGCGTATTTGATTTTCAGGGCTATAGATCTAAGTTATCTAAAGCCAGCGTGTCCAGATGGCTAGTATCTGCCCAGCGATCTACCTTCCACGAGCTACCATCGTGACTAATCCAGTTTAGTGATGCATTGGGTACGGAGATAGCTCTTTCAGCGTCAAGAGCTTGATTGCTGGCGAGCCTATACATCATGTCTAGAGTGCCGCCATGACTCACCACCAAAATCGTTTGACCTAGATGTTGCATGCGAATTTTTTCAAGTGCCTTTTGAACGCGCTGTGCAAGCTGGGCAATACTTTCGCCACCACGCAATTCTTGATGAATATCTCTGCTGATATGACTTTTCCAAAGTTCAGCGTCAAAAAGTGGAGCCTCCTTGGCCGTAATCCCCTGAAATGCGCCGAGATGCCTCTCTCTTAATGAGCTATCAACAATAGCCTTTGTATTAAATAATTTTTCTATAGCATTTGCAGTCTTAGCAGCGCGCAGCAAATCGCTGGTGTAGAGCACATCAAATTGGAGATTAATCGCTTTGATGGCCTTCGCCATTTGGGCCGCCTGAGCAATTCCACGTTCGTTCAGGTCGACATCAGTGTGGCCTTGTAAGCGGCCCTCAACATTCCAATTGGTTTCCCCGTGGCGCACTAAGCAAAAGCGAGTTGTATTCATGACAAGATCATAAAGCTTAATTTACTTCCTTAGCGTCCACGCTCGCGGATTGTGCTCAAAGCCAATATGTTCATAGTAGCCATTTGCTTTAGGGGCTGCTAGTAAGACTATCATGCAGTCTGGCCCAAGGCGTATTTTGGTTTCGTCGACGAGTTTTTTCCCAATACCTTGCCGTTGATATTTTTGATCGACTGCTAGGTCTGATAGATAGGCGACATAGCTGAAGTCGGTCAAGGAGCGAGAGATACCTATTAATTGATCACCATCCCAGGCAGTGATGGTGAGATTGGCATGTTTGAGCATCGATTCAAAGGTTTGCAGATTATTTATAGGCCTACGCTCACCTAGGCTTGAGCGAATATAAAGATCAATGGCCTGTGCCGCAGAAATCAGGGCCTCATCACGATAAGTAATCATATTGATTCCTTGGGTATAGCTGCTATAGGGGTGGTAATGAAAGCGTGAATGTGGGCATTTCTTTCATTATCAAATACATATTACAAGCCCATTGAGAAGTTTGTTAATACAATCTATTGAATAAGACTAAAAGGGTAATAGTGAATAAAGAGACTAAGGGAATGCTGATTGGATTTGTGGGCATTCTTATTTTCAGTCTGACTTTGCCAGTAACTAAGATCGCGATCCTCAGTTTTGATCCCTATTTCATTGCATTTGGCAGGGCCGCTCTCGCAGGCACGCTTGCATTAGCTTACCTGGTTATTTTTAAAGAGCCTATGTTGGCTAAGGCCGATATTGGTAAGCTTGTCGTCATTGCCTTAGGGGTCGTTTTTGGTTTCCCTATTTTGACAACAGTTGCCATGGCATATGGATCTTCATCGCATGGCGCCGTGATTCTTGGCATGATGCCTTTAGCTTCCACCGTGATTGGGGCCATTCGCTTTGGAGAGCGTCCGTCAATAGGATTTTGGATGGTATCTATATTGGGTGCGGCTCTAGTGGTCACCTATGCCCTTTTAAAAAGTTCCGGTAGTTTTACTCTGGTAGACGTATTACTAGTGCTCGGCGGTATTTGTGCTTGTATAGGCTATGTTGAGGGTGGTGAGCTTTCAAGAAAAATGAATCCTCGCGCAGTCATTTCTTGGGCCTTAGTTATTTCTTTGCCCGCAAATATTGTTTTTAGTTATTTGACTTTTGATTCTGCCTATTTAAATGTGGGTACTTTTGCTTGGTCCATATTTGTTTATCTAAGCCTTTTTCCAATGTTCCTCGGATTTTTCTTTTGGTATGAGGGCCTTGCAATAGGGGGTATTGCACGGGTAAGTCAGGTGCAGTTAATACAGCCATTTTGTACTTTGATCGTCGCAAGTATTTTATTGGGTGACTCGCTCACATGGACGAATGTAGTCTTTGCAGTTTTAGTTGTGTCTACCGTGATATTAGGAAAAAGAATGTTAATTAAGAGGGCATAGATATTAAAAAGCCCCGAGAGTGCGGGGCTTGGTATTTATGCTGGTGCTACAGTGAGCTTATTTAGCGCCCGCTGAATCTTATCTTTTTCTTTTGGTTTAGTGCTGGTCTCTAATAGCTTGGTTAGTTGAGCAAGATTTAGCGGACCTAAGCGCGTCTTCCCAGTTTTGGTAAGCATGGGATTACTTTTTCGATTCTTTTGGTTTTGGTTTACAGCCATTTAATTTTCCTAGAGTAATGGAATGATGAATCTGTGAGCTTATTTCACATGATTCCCCTATCTAGGGCGCAGAATAGTGATCATTATTCAGGATAACAGCTAAAAAGATAGTTGCTATCATTAGGGCATGATTAATCTAACAGACCTCATTTTTTCTATTGTTATGGGCTTCCTAATGTCAGTTAGCATTACGCTGGTCACGACTGCTGTCCATATTGGCTTTACTAGTCATTTCTTTTGGGAGTGGTTTGAAGTTTGGCTGCTGGTTTATCCAGTAGCGATAGTTTGCATAGTGATCCACAAGCCTTTAGCTAGTAAGGTTACGAATGCCCTTGCTGAGAGGTTCAAATGAGGGCCTATTTATTAGCATCGTTAGCCTTAATCAGCTTGACCTCATGCGCTGCTGTATTTACTGATGCATCAGATGCGAATCAAGTTACCTTTCTGAATAGTAGCGGCGAGTCGATTGAACAGTTGACAGGCAATGCAAAGGCTTATTGCGCACAGTTTGGCAAGATAGCCGTCTATAGAAGTAGCGATACTCAGTTCGTAGCAGTCTTCGACTGCAAGATGCAGCGTTAACCAGCTAATTCAGATTGATAGATTAAGCCGGCATGCTCTCTTAGAGCATGAAATTGAATGGATTCCCAACGTTGTTGTGCAACGTCTAACTCAGACTTATGGGTTGCTAAGAAAACAGCAGCACCAACAACATCCTCAGCCATGCGATGGATATTTTCTTGCGTAAATTTTTTTAATGCTACAGGATCATCTGAGCTGACCCAACGAGCCAAACTATATCTAGCTGGTAATAAGCGCACTTCAGCCCCATATTCAGTTTGAAGCCGATGACTGACTACTTCAAACTGTAATTGGCCAAATGCGCCCAGTAGCATGGTACCGCCTCCCATGGGCCGAAATACTTGAATAGCACCCTCTTCGCCTAATTGCATTAAGCCAGTTCTTAATTGTTTGGTGCGCAATGGATCTGCAGATTCAACCATACGAAAAATCTCAGGAGCAAAAAAAGGCAAGCCAGTAAATTGCAGTTGTTCACCTTCCGTGAGGGTATCGCCTAGGCGTAATAGACCATGATTAGGCAAGCCTATGATGTCGCCAGGGAATGCCTCATCCAAAATATCCCGTCTTTGCGATAGGAAAGATAAGGCATTATTTGTGCGAACTTCTTTATTGTTGCGACAAATCTTTAATTTCATGCCTCGTTGAAAGTGGCCTGAGCAGATACGTAAGAAAGCGACGCGGTCACGATGCGCGGGATCCATATTGGCTTGAATCTTAAAGACCACTGCTGAAAATTTACTTTCTGCAGGGCTAACTTCTCGCTGTAAGGCTTTTCGAGATCCCGGTGATGGCGCTAATTCAACTAAGGTATTGAGAATTTCGCGTACACCAAAGTTATTAATTGCAGAGCCAAAAAATACGGGCGATTGATGTCCCGCTAAGAATGCTTCTCGATTGAATGCAGGCATAGCGCTTTTAATTAAGTCCACTTCGGCTAAAGCATTTTCGAGATCACTACCAAGGCGCTCTTTAAGGGCTGGATCATGAATATCGATAATGGCATGGGAATCTTCGGTAACACGATCTTCACCAGCCTTAAACATACGCATTTGCGAGTTAGCAATATCAATCACACCCGCGAAAGATTTACCCATCCCTACGGGCCATGTAAAGGGCACCACTTCAATGCCAAGCGCTGATTCAATTTCATCCATCAGCTCCATTGGTGGCTTTACTTCTCGATCCATCTTATTAATGAAGGTAACAATAGGCGTATTGCGGGCTCGACAAACTTCGAGCAAGCGTAATGTTTGAGATTCAACACCGTTAGCCGCATCAATCACCATCAGAGCAGAATCAACGGCAGTTAATACGCGATAAGTGTCTTCTGAAAAATCCTGGTGTCCAGGTGTATCTAGAAGATTAATAATGCAATGACGATATTCCATTTGCATTACCGAGCTGGCTACTGAAATCCCCCGCTGCTTTTCAATCTCCATCCAGTCGGATGTAGCATGTCGTGATGCTTTGCGAGCTTTTACACTCCCAGCAATTTGAATGGCCCCTGCATAAAGCAGCAATTTTTCAGTAAGCGTTGTCTTGCCCGCATCTGGGTGAGAGATGATGGCAAAGCTACGGCGTCGTAATACTTCTGCTCCTGGGGTACTTGGGATGTTGGTGTCGATGGTATTTCTGCGCTTATTAAACTGGGTTTGGTCAGGATTATAAGCGGGTAGCCTTACTTAAAACTGTTCGCCGGGCTTTAAAAAGCGCCACTTTCCGGGCGGGAGTGGCCCTAAAGAGATTCGACCCATTCTGACGCGTTTTAGACCGATCACTTTTAATCCAACCATCTCACACATCCGTCTAATTTGACGCTTGCGACCTTCGCGCAATACAAAGCGGAGTTGATCTTCGTTTTGCCAGCTTACTTGAGCTGGTTTCAGTGCAATACCATCTAGCGAAAGTCCATGTCTGAGGCGATCTAAATCTTCAAATGAAAGCATGCCTTCTACACGTACTAAATATTCTTTTTCAATTGGACTATTTTCGCCGATTAATAACTTAGCTACTCGACCATCTTGGGTTAAGACCAGCATACCAGTCGAGTCAATATCTAAGCGACCGGCTGGGGCAAGACCCTTTGTGTTGAAACGCGGGTTTTTGCCTTTATCCAAGGGGCTTGCAAAGTAGTTATCTGGGGTAATTAAGGAGGCAGCCGGTTGATATTCTTGCTCGTCATCGTAGTGAGATATAAAGCCTACGGGCTTGTTTAGGATGACGGTGATGCGCGAAGCCTGTTGTGCCTTAGCAACCGATTGCAGTTCAATCTTTTGGTGTCTAAATGCGCGAACCCCTAGTTCGTTAACGACTTCACCATCAACAGTTACCAGGCCCTGTTCAATATACGCATCTGCCTCACGACGTGAGCAAAGCCCTAATTCAGACAAGAGTTTAGAGACACGAACTTTTTCTTCCATCGCTGCATTATCCGACATTAGTGCACTTTCTTAGCAATGGAAAGAAAAAGTCTTGATTTGAGAAAGCTTAATAGGGACTTGCTTCTCCCTCAGGACGATTTTTAAAGCGCTTATGGACCCAATAATATTCAGCAGGTCGCAAGCGAATTTCTTTTTCAAAATATTGATTGAGTCGAGCCGTATCAGCCGTAGAATCTGACCCTGGAAAATTTTCTAAAGGCTCTGAAATTTCGCAAAGGTAGCCTGATTGATCCTTTTTTAAAGTGGTAGTCATCAAACAAACTTCAGCACCCGTAATTCTTGCCAAGCGTGAAACTGCAGTAATCGTATTGGTTTGGATGCCGAAAAAAGGAACAAACACAGAATTCTTCAATCCTAAATCGATATCAGGGGCGATAATGATAAAGCTACCCCGACGTATTTCTCGAATGATTTCTATTGAGTTGCCTTGACGATCAATTGAGTTCCCCCCGAAGCGATTACGCCAATCGATAATTTTTTGATTAAAGAAGGGATTTTTCATTCTTTGAAAAAATCCAGAAGTGCGCGGCCAATTCTTTTCTTTAGCAAGAGCACTCAAAATAATGCTGCCTTCAATTCCAGTGAAATGCATATTTACTAAAATGCGCGGTTTTTTGCTGGAAAGATCAACCGCTGACTTGACCTCGATCATCTTGCTTAATTGCTTGATGCTCCCAAGCCAAATAAGACTTTTTTCAGCAATGCTGCGGCCTAGTAAGCGCCAGTGCTGTCTAGATAGACGATCAATTTCAGCAGAATCAAACTCCGGAAAGCAGAGGCGAAGATTGGTCTTCACCACTCGATTACGCTCTCCTGGGACGCGGGCGGCGATAAATCCTAGACTATGACCGAATGCCACTATAGCGTTGTAGGGCATCAAGGACACAAGCTTCAAAAAACTTAGCCCAGCGTAATTGGAAATAGTTTTTAGCAAGCCAGGTTTATTCGTTGTCGTAACGAGTGAGTGTTTTAGCGTAACGATTTTTCATTTCTTCGATAGAGCTGCAGGACATTCCTAAGTCCTTTACGATCCCAGTATCTAGTCGGTAGGCCCAGCCATGAATGGTTAGATCTTGACCATTTGCCCAAGCATCTTGAACGATGGTAGTTTCACAGACGTTGACAACTTGCTCTATCACATTGAGTTCGCATAAACGGTCTTGACGTTTTGGGGTGGCTAGCATCTCACCGAGGTAGCGCTCATGCTTCTGGTGAACATCCTTGACATGCCGTAGCCAGTTATCTGCGAGCCCAATACGGCGATCGCTCAGGGCAGCATGAACACCTGCACAACCGTAATGGCCTACTACCAAGATATGTTTAACCTTCAGCAGTTCAATTGCAAATTGGATGACTGAGAGACAATTTAAGTCCGTATGCACAACAACGTTTGCAACATTTCGATGAACAAATAGCTCGCCAGGAAGCAAGTTGACGATTTCATTAGCGGGTACACGGCTATCAGAGCAGCCTATCCAAAGGTATTCGGGAGCTTGTTGGCTGACAAGACGCCTAAAGAAATCAGCATCTTTGGCAATCATTTCATCCGCCCATTCGCGATTATTTGCAAATAGGTGCTCTAATGCCATTGAATTCTTCATAATCATGTATTGAGTTTAAAGTACTTTAATGACACCCATTTGGTTAAAGCAAACCCCTACCGGAATTACCCTAAATCTGCATTGCCAGCCTGGAGCTAAGCAAACTAAAGTAGTTGGTACTTATAGTGATTGCCTGAAGGTATCTCTGCAAGCACCAGCCCTGGAAAATAGGGCTAATGAGCTTTTGTTGGCATGGTTATCTAAACAGCTCAAAGTCCCACAAAAACAGATTCAGTTTATTTCTGGTCAAAATAGCCGTAAAAAGTGCTTAGAAATTTGGGGGTCGATTAGTCCCGAGCAAATTGTGCAGATTCTGAAGCCATAAATTTTGACTCATTTACTTTGTGATATTGCTAAATGGCGTATGAAATCAGCTCCAGTAGGCAGTGCGCATATACTTAAACGTCCCCATTTAAGTGCCCAATAAGGGTTAATGTGGGTGAGTAACCTGGGAGAATATCGCATGAATGGCTTTATAAAATGGCTCTTAAGCCTTGTTTTAATTGGCTTAGTTGGTCTTGCAGGCTATACCTGGTTGATGCTGACCTGGAGCTATGGAAGCGGTGAGCGAGCAGGCTATGTGCAAAAATTCTCCAACCGCGGTTTTATATGCAAAACATGGGAGGGTGAATTAGCCATTGTTTCAATGCCAGGCACTATGTCGGAAAAATTCCTCTTTACGGTGCGCGAAGACTCGGTTGCACAAAAAATCAATGCTAATCTAGGAAAAAAAGTAGCACTAAAATATGAGCAACATATCGGCTTGCCTACAAGCTGTTTTGGAGATACAGAATATTTCGTTTCTGACGTAGTTATTTTGGATGAATAATAAGAAGTGGTTTTAAAATTGTTGTAATGCAGCTTTATTTTTGTAATTTTTTGTGGTTAAAATAATGTAAGCGCAATGTGCGCCTACATCAATATCTATAAGGAGCTTCACTTGAACAAAGCCGAACTAATCGCAGCGATTGCTGACGACGCGGAGATCTCTAAAGCCAAAGCTGAATTCGCATTGAATTCTGCTATTGAGCAAATCATTAAAGCTGTTACTAAAGGCGATTCAGTACAACTGATCGGTTTCGGTACTTTTTCTTCTGGTAAGCGTGCTGCACGTATGGGCCGTAATCCAAAAACTGGTGAGCCACTCAAAATTGCTGCTGCTAAAACTGTTAAGTTTTCTGCTGGTAAAGCATTTAAAGATTCAGTTAACAAGCGTAAGAAGTAATTTCTACTTTGTTAATAAAAAGGCCCGGCTTGCCGGGCTTTTTTATTTCATGAAAGATTAATGCTTGAATTAACTTTGTACTAAGCGGCGATGTCGATGAATACTCATCAAGATACCAGCCCCGAACCCCAATGTCACCAGCGCAGTTCCGCCATAACTTATAAAAGGTAGCGGCACTCCTACGACGGGAAGCAATCCACTAACCATGCCAATGTTTACAAACGCATAGGTAAAGAAAATCATCGTAACTGAGGCACCCAAGAGGCGTGTAAATAAATTTGGCGCACTTGCAGAGATTGCAAGACCTCTTTTAATCAATGCAAAAAATAAGCCAAGCAAAACGAGATTCCCTATAAATCCAAATTCTTCAGAGAAGACGGCAAATACAAAGTCAGTATGTTTTTCTGGAATAAATTCTAAATGTGCTTGTGTGCCTTGGAACCAGCCTTTACCAAAGAACCCTCCAGATCCAATCGCAATCATTGACTGAATGGTATGAAATCCTTTTCCAAGCGGATCACTGCTGGGATCTAGTAGTGTACAAATACGATTCTTTTGATAGTTGTGTACTAGTGGCCAAACAACATCCTGTGCACAAATAGTGTTGCCAAAAATAATAATGAGAAGAATGCCAATAACACCTAATGCAATAAAAGGCAGAATCCATTTCCATGGCAAGCCGGCTAAGATAATGACGTATAGCCCAGCTGCAAATACAAGCAAAGCGGTTCCAAGGTCAGGTTGGCGGGCTATTAAGAAAACAGGAATTGCGAGGATGATTGCTGCAACTGCATAGTCCCAAGCATTTTGAATGCCTTCGCGTTTCTGAAAGTACCATGCCAACATTAAAGGCATAGCAATTTTCATCAGCTCTGATGGTTGGATGACGATGCCAAGATTGATCCATCGTCGCGCACCCTTTTTAATTAAACCAAACACCGCTACTGCAATGAGTAAGGCTATACCAATGCTATAAATCCACACCGCACCCATCTCGAGCCATTTTGGAGGTATGCGAGAAACTATCCACATCACTACAAATGAGAGCGCAAGATTGCGCAATTCATCCGTGATGAGCACGGGAGTATTTTGACTTGACGATAAAAATGTAAAAAAGCCAGTTGCCGCTAAGCCAAGTAGAATAAGGCCTAGCTGGCGGTCAAGACCAGAAAATAGACCATAGAAAATAGATTTTATTTTCTTTACGGAGCTCTTTTCCATTCTGGAACCTCCTTAGGCCATTTACCGTCAATATAAAAATCTAAGGCTTTGCGTGCGATTGGTGCAGCATGCTGCGCGCCAAAACCAGCATTTTCTACCACCATAGCGATGACAATAGTCGGCTTTTCAGCTGGAGCAAATGCTATGTATAAGGCATGATCGCGCAAGAATTCTGCCGTGGTGCTGTGGTTATATTCTTTTGAGTTCAAACTAAAGACTTGTGCTGTTCCTGTTTTTCCACCTACTGAATAACCTGTCCCTTTAAATACAGTTGCAGAGGTACCGGAGTTATTCACTTCAACCATTGCCTTTTTGATGACCTCAATATTCTCTGGATTAAGGTTAATGCGATAACTTTCTTTTGGTGTAGTTAAGGTTCTTTTACGTGTAAAGGGGTCTTCGATCGCCTTGACTACATGGGGTTTCATGACAATGCCATTATTAACAACGTTTGCCATAGCGTGAGCTAATTGCAAAATAGTGAAAGAGTTATAACCTTGACCGATACCTAAAGAAATCGTTTCGCCTTCGTACCATTTTTGTTGCTCTGGCTTTTTGAAGGTATTTTTCTTCCATTCTGTTGATGGGAGCACTCCTTTAGCTTCACCCTTTAGGTCGATACCGGTGATTTGGCCAAAGCCTAAGGGCTTCATGAAGTCATGCATCATGTTTACGCCCATATCTCTGGCCAATAGGTAATAGTAGGTATCGCAAGACTCAACAATAGACTTTTGCATATCAACGATGCCGTGACCACCTTTTTTATCGTCTCGAAAAGTGTGATTACCAAAAACAAAATATCCAGGATCAGAAATGCTGTCTGATGGCGTACGCTTCTTATTTTCTAAGGCCCCCAATGCCATAAAAGGTTTATAAGTGGAGCCAGGTGGATAGATTCCTTTGAGTGGACGGTTATATAGGGGTTTCTGCGGGGAATCGTTTAATTCTTTCCAGGTCACGGAATCAATGCCCTCTACAAAATCATTGGGATTGAAATTGGGTTTGGAAACAAATGCGAGTATGTCGCCGGTTTCTGGTTCGATGGCAACAAATGCTCCACGAAAGTTTCCATATAGCTGTTCAACCAAATATTGCAATTTGATGTCGACAGAGAGGACAACATTTTTACCTGGTACTGAGGGCGAGCTCGCTAAAGTGCGCACCGGCTTTCCGCCAGCAGTAATTTCTACCTGATCATATCCAGGCACGCCTCTTAGAACAGCTTCATAACTTTGCTCTAAACCAATTTTTCCAACATATTGAATGCCAGAAAGAAAAGAAGCTTGTAATGCATCTGGATCATCCGTTTTAGCCCCTTCAATTTCAGTCTGCATTCGCTCTTTATCTTTTTGCGAAACGCGGCCAATGTACCCTAGGAGATGGGAGGCTAGGTCGTTATATGGATATTCTCTAAAGCTCCTGGCACGAATTTCTACCCCTGGGAAGCGGTAGCGATTAGCCATAAATCGGGCTGTTTCTGCTTCAGTTAGCATGGAGCGCAAGGGAAAAGTCCCCATATTGCGGGAGTCTTCCAGGGATCTCTTGAAGTTGCGTCGGTCTCGAGGAGAAATCAGAACAATTTGAGAAAGATCATCAATTAACTGATCTACGTTCCCCTTTACCTCCCCAGCATTCACATCGAGGGTCAGTGCAGAATAATTTCTGCCGATCACAATGCCATTGCGATCAATGATGAGTCCACGATTTGCTGGTGCAGGCACTAAGGCAATACGGTTACTTTCAGCAAGCAGGTGATATTTATTGTGACTTACCAACTGCAACCATGCTAAGCGAGCAACTAAAAGCAAAAAACAAAACGTGACAAATAAAGTCGCAATGTGAATGCGCTCTTGAAATGAGCTGAGATTGGATTTTTTAAAAGAAACCATTTTGCTTCTTAGAGTGGCCGATTATGATCGACATCTCTAGGGCGTCGTTGAGGTGCTAGCAAAATACGATTGGCTAATGGCCATAGCAGCGCCTCAATCACAGCCTGTATGGCAGCTGTCAAGCCCCACCAGTAGAGGCTCCCACTCAGTATCCAATGCACTAGGACTGGAAATAAAGAAACTAATAAAAAAATAGGTAGAAGATGTAAGGCCTGTGAATATACTGTCAGCGCTACAATTCTTCTATGCCACGAAACAGCAATGTAGGCGACTAGCGAATAACAAAAAGCATGCAGCCCAAGTAAGTCTGAATTGTGCACGTCCATCATCAATCCAAGAATAAATGCTGTGAAAACATTCACGTAGCGATGTTGTTGGATATTCCAAAACACAATACAGAGGATTAACCAGTCAGGCACCCAACTATAGTTTCCAATAGGAAGTAGATTGAGTAAAAGCGCGCAAAATAAACTGAAATAGATAAATAGCGGATTAACCGGACGAAGAATGTAGCCGCTCTCAAGATCAATCATTGCATTCCTCGCGCACGAGTTTGGCGACGACCCGGAGTATTTGTTGAAGAAGCGCCTGCTTTATTTGTCTCGCTAGGTGCTTTAGCGTCTATTTTGGGATCATACAAAAAAGCCAAGGCTTGACGATAACGATTCACTGGAGCTATCGGTGTGCAAAATACATTGGACGAGTTCTTGTCGAGATTGCGCTCTATCTTGCTGATCACTGCAACTGCAAAACCAGGTGGGTATACGCCATCGATGCCTGAGGTCAGCAAAATATCGCCTACCTCTAGATCACTCGCAACGGGCAAGTAACGTAATTCCAGTGGGTTGCCTCGTCCGGACCCGAAAACAGCTGCTCTTAGGCCATTACGGGCTACTTGGACTGGTACAGCGAAATCGCGATCTTCCAATAATGACACTTCAGCGGAATGCTCATAGAGACGAACTACCTGCCCCAAAATGCCAGCGTCATTAGCAATTGGGTTGCCAAGCTTCAGCCCTTCTTCGCTGCCACGATTAATCACAATACGTTGTGAGATTGGATTGCTTGGATTAAATAGAATTTCAACTGGCAGTGTTTTAAAGGGAACTTGTTTTTGCAAGGACATGAGCTCTCGCAAATTTTGGTTTTCCACCATCAAAAATTCAGATTGGTTTGCAAGCAAGGAGAGTTCCGCTTGTCGAACTTTTAAGCTTTGGTTTTCTTGATCTAGTGTTCCACGTGTAGTGAAATATTCTGAACTGGCTTCATAAAAGTTACGCGGCATCAGCATGACGTATTCAAGGGGGCGTAAAACCCAGTTCACATTGTTGCGAATTGGATCAAGTGCTTTGAAACGAAAATCGATCAGCATTAATGCAATGCTGATCGATAGACAGACAATCAGTTTAAGTAAGGCTGGAATGCCCTGTCTGAAAAGAGGTGGAGCGCTATGTTGCAATTCCCTGGTCGACGTGTATGTCGCTTACTCGTGCGAAAACACTCCGCCTAACTTATCCATGCGCTCGAGAGCAATACCGCAACCACGAGCGACGCAAGTTAAAGGATCTTCAGCCACATGAATTGGCAAGCCAGTTTCTTCTAGCAAAAGGCGATCAAGGTCGCGCAGCAAGGCTCCGCCACCAGTAAGCATCATGCCGCGCTCGGCGATATCGGAGGCTAACTCAGGTGGTATCTGTTCGAGAGCTGCTTTAACTGCAGTGACGATTTGATTTAATGGATCAGTCAACGCTTCGAGAATTTCATTGCTGGTTACGGTAAAGCTACGTGGAATACCTTCGGCAAGATTGCGGCCTTTTACTTCCATCTCGCGAACTTCTCCGCCAGGGAATGCAGAGCCAATCGTTTTCTTAATCAGCTCAGCGGTTTGCTCGCCAATCAGCATGCCATAGTTACGACGAATGTAATTTGTAATGGCTTCATCAAATTTATCACCACCAACGCGCACTGAGCCTTTGTAAACCATGCCGCCCAATGACATGACGCCAACTTCAGTTGTACCGCCACCGATATCAACCACCATAGAGCCTGCGGCTTCGGAAACTGGCAAACCAGAACCAATTGCAGCGGCCATCGGTTCTTCAATCAAAAATACTTGTGACGCACCAGCACCTAGTGCAGATTCGCGAATCGCACGACGCTCAACTTGGGTAGATCCACAAGGAACGCATATGATGATCCGTGGACTCGGCCTTAAAAGTTTGCTTTCATGCACAAGCTTGATAAATTGCTTGAGCATTTGTTCGGTAATAGTGAAGTCGGCAATAACGCCATCCTTCATGGGGCGAATTGCCTCAATATTTCCGGGAACGCGACCCAACATGGCTTTTGCCTCTTTTCCAACGGCCAAAATGGTTTTTTTGCCATTTGGACCACCTTCTTGGCGAATTGCCACAACAGACGGCTCATCGAGGACAATACCCCGCTCACGCATGTAAATTAGAGTGTTGGCAGTTCCTAGGTCGATGGCTAGGTCATTAGAAAAGTAGTTACGGAAAAAACCAAACATGATGTAGTGGGAAAATAGTAGATGTTAATAAAAATATATAGGAATGATACTCCAGCGCCCTATGAAACTAGATGATGTTCAGCGCATTGCGCACCTTTCCAGGCTTGAGTTAAGTCAGGCAGAAGCTGAGGCTCTTTTGCCTCAATTACAGGCTGTTTTTTCATTGGTTGAAGAAATGCAGGCCGTTGATACATCTGGTCTAGAGCCGCTTGCTCACCCGATCCTATTTTTGCGAGAATTAGCTCAGCCGCTAAGGGCAGATCAAGTGACCGAGTTTGATCATCGGTCTGAAAATATGCAGTCAGCACCCGCTCAGCAAGAGGGGTATTTCTTGGTACCGAGGGTGATTGAATGAGTTGGCATAACACTCCAATCACCTTAATGGCCAAGGCATTGGCTGCCAAAGAGGTTTCTAGTACTGAGCTTACACAGTACTTTTTGGATCGAATTGAGGCAGGAAAGCGCTGGAATGCCTATCTTGATGTGAATACTCACTTAAGCTTAGAGCAAGCAAATAAAGCAGATAAATTGATTTCTGTAGGAAAGGCAGGCAAGTTAACCGGCATTCCGCTAGCGCACAAGGATGTCTTTGTAACTCGAGGTTGGAAGTCTACGGCAGCCTCCAAAATCTTGGCTGGATATCAGAGTCCTTTTGATGCCACAGTAGTATCAAATCTGGGCATTCCTGACGAATCAAATCCCCATGGAGCAGGAATGGTTTGTCTTGGTAAGACCAATATGGACGAGTTTGCCATGGGATCATCTAATGAAAATTCTGCGTATGGACCCGTTTTAAATCCATGGAATATTGAGCATGTTGCGGGCGGATCTTCTGGCGGCTCTGCTGCTGCCGTTGCTGCTGGTCTTGCTCCCATTGCGACTGGTACCGATACCGGTGGTTCAATTCGGCAGCCTGCTGCATTTTGTGGCCTTACTGGTATTAAGCCTACTTATGGACGCGTTTCTCGTTACGGCATGATTGCCTATGCTTCTTCGCTGGATCAAGCAGGCCCCATGGGCAAATCCGCTGAAGATTGCGCGCTACTACTTTCCGCAATGTCTTCCCATGATCCTCGTGACTCCACGTCACTCGCTGACTCTGGGGAAGATTATGGGCGCTATCTCAATCAAGCTTGGCAAGAAAACAATTCCAATGCTGCAAAACCATTAGAAGGATTACGCGTAGGCTTGCCCAAAGAATTTTTTGCTGAAGGTCTCGCAAGCGATGTTGCAAAGTTCGTAAACGAAGCAGCTAAGGCCTTAGAAAATTTAGGCGCTAAATTGGTAGAAGTGAGCTTGCCTAAGACGAAATTGTCGATCCCGGTTTACTACGTTTTGGCTCCTGCAGAAGCTTCGAGTAACTTAAGTCGTTTTGATGGTGTGCGTTACGGCCTGCGTGCTGGCGAGTACAAAGATCTCGGTGATATGTATCAAAAGTCGCGTACCGAAGGTTTTGGAGCTGAAGTCAAACGTCGTATCTTGATAGGTACCTATGTTTTGTGTCATGGATATTACGATGCTTATTACTTGCAGGCCCAAAAAATTCGTCGGATTATTGCGGCGGATTTTCAGGCAGCATTTAAAGAGTGCGATCTCATCCTTGGGCCTGTAGCACCGGATGTAGCTTGGCGCTTGGGAGAAAAGTCAAAAGACCCAGTGCAGATGTATTTAGAGGATATTTATACGCTCTCAACCAATTTGGCCGGCTTGCCGGCGATGAGTGTGCCTTGTGGGTTTAATGCAAACAAGCTACCTATTGGCATGCAATTGATTGGTAACTATTTTTCTGAGGCGCGTTTATTGCAAGTTGCTCATCAATATCAGCAAGCCAGTGATTGGCATTTACGTCAAGCAAGTGGGGTGACATGATGCAATGGGAAGTTGTCATTGGTCTAGAGACTCACGCACAGTTACAAACTAAGTCCAAAATATTTAGTGGCGCAAGCATACGTTTTGGAGCCGAGCCAAATACACAGGCCTGTGCAGTTGATTTAGCTTTACCCGGCGCTTTACCGGTACTCAATCGTCAAGCTGTAGAGCATGCCATTCGCTTTGGTTTAGCTGTTGGTGCAAAGATCTCACCTGCAAGTATCTTTGCTCGTAAGAATTATTTTTATCCTGATTTACCAAAAGGCTATCAGATTAGTCAGATGGAAATTCCGGTTGTTGTAGGTGGACAGCTTGAAATTTTGCTTGGTGACGAAGTCAAAGTCGTACAGCTGACTCGCGCCCACATGGAAGAGGACGCCGGTAAGTCAGTTCATGAAGAGGACTTTATTGGGCCGCACGGAGAAGCTTCTAGTGGTATTGATCTCAATAGAGCGGGCACGCCGCTTCTTGAGATTGTGACTGAGCCTGTCATGCGCAGCGCAGCTGAAGCAGTGGCTTATGCCAAGGCTTTGCATACCTTAGTAGTTTGGTTGGGCGTTTGCGACGGAAACATGCAAGAAGGATCTTTCCGCTGTGATGCCAACGTATCAGTGCGCCCTAAAGGCCAGGCTGAGTTTGGTACGCGTTGTGAAATTAAAAACTTGAATTCTTTCCGCTTTTTAGAAGAAGCGATTCAGTATGAGGTACGTCGTCAAATTGAGTTAATTGAAGATGGTGGTACTGTGGTGCAGGAAACGCGTTTGTATGATCCAGATCGTCAGGAAACTCGCAGTATGCGAAGTAAAGAGGATGCAAATGACTATCGCTATTTTCCCGATCCAGATTTGTTACCGGTAGTCATTGATGATGCATGGATAGCCGAAGTTCGTAATCAAATGCCAGAACTTCCTGCGCAGCTTCGCGAGCAATGGCAGGTTGAGTATGGTTTGAGTGCCTACGATACCCAATTATTAACACAAGATCGCGACACTGCCAAAGTGTTTGAAGAGTTATTGGCAATTGTTGGCAAGCCATTAGCTAAAGCGGCAGCCAATTTAATCGCTGGTGAATTCGCCTCTGCCGTCAACCGTGCAGGAATGGCTACTGCAGATGCGCCACTCAAGGCAGCACATTTGGCACCCCTGCTAACGCGTGTTGCAGATGGAACAATCTCCAATAAGATTGCTAAAGATATCTTTGCTCTCCAGTGGGAAGAGGCTATTACTGGTAAGGTCATCAGTACAGTGGATCAAATGATTGACGCCAAGGGCTTAAGGCAGATTAGTGATAGTGGTGCAATAGAGGCAATCATTGATCAAGTGCTGGCATCTAATCAGAAGTCTGTTGAAGAGTTCCGCTCCGGTAAAGAGAAAGCCTTTAATGCTCTGGTTGGGCAGATCATGAAAGCCTCTCAGGGCAAGGCAAATCCCAGCCAAGTGAATGAGCTGTTGCGTAAAAAATTAGGTTGATAAATTCGACAGCAAAAAATCAAGAAAGTAATAAATGAGTGCAATTGATCCAAAACAAGCAGAGCAAGAAGAGTTAGTTGCTG
>CAJARE010000105.1 GCA_903944255.1 uncultured beta proteobacterium | reverse complement strand
TATTGTCAAAAATATTTTCACGCAAGAGCTTGCCGTTGGCAACACAGTTGAGCGCAACACCACCAGCTAGGCACAAATTGGTTTGACCAGTCGATTTACGAATACCACGTGCCAACTTAATCACCACTTCTTCAGTAACCGCTTGAATCGAAGCAGCGAGATCCATCTCACGTTGAGTCAGCATAGTTTCTTCGCTGCGACGTGGGCCACCAAATAATTTGTCGAACTTCTCATTGGTCATAGTCAGACCAGTGCAATAGTTAAAGTAGCTCATGTCTAAAGCGAATGAGCCATCTTCTTTAATATCAATTAAGTTATCTTTAATCAACTGTGCATACTTTGGTTCACCATAAGGCGCCAAGCCCATGACCTTGTACTCACCAGAGTTCACCTTAAAGCCGGTGTAGTAGGTAATTGCTGAATACAGCAATCCTAAGGAATGCGGAAAATGAATTTCCTTATGTACCTCGAGCTTATTGCCATGACCAATTGCGAGAGAAGTGGTTGTCCACTCACCCACACCGTCCATCGTTAGGATGGCAGCATCTTCAAATGGCGAGGGGAAGAATGCGCTAGCGGCATGACTTAAGTGATGCTCGGAAAAGAGTAAACGCGCTTCCCAATCAATATCTTTGCCCCATAAACCTTTGAGCGCGCCAGTAATCACTGACTTCTGAAAGAGTTTATCGGTTAGCCACACAGGCAATGCTGTAGCAAAGGATTTGAAACCTACTGGTGCATAAGCAAGATAGGTCTCTAGCAGACGCTCAAACTTTAAGAATGGCTTATCGTAGAAAACTACGTAATCGATGTCGGCTGGAGTGCAACCTACTTCGCTTAAGCAATAGTCAATTGCATTGCTTGGAAAGGCTTGATCATGCTTCTTACGAGTAAAACGCTCTTCCTGGGCAGCAGCTACTACCTCGCCATCTACAACTAAACAAGCCGCAGAGTCGTGATAGTAAGCTGATATTCCCAGTATCTTCATGCAAGTCTTTACTCTTCGTTCTTAGAACAGGGTGTAGATGAATGGTGCTACTACTGAGCTCTTAGCAGCCAACAACAACAAGCCACCCAAGATCACCATCACAACAATAATCGGCAAGAGCCATAACTTTTTACGGACTCTTAAAAACTTCCATAACTCTTTAATAAATGACATAAATAACCTCGGTAATTTTGATTTGCTAAATATTCTTTAGAACTGTTCTTTAAATGAATCAGAAGATGGCCCAGGTGGCGCACGATCAATCCAATGAGACTGTACATTTTGCTTACGTAACTTAAGGGCATCTCTACCAGCCAAGCGCATCACAATCGCGATCGGGGAAATGAGAATAAAGAACAAAATACCTAAAACGATAGGACTTACTACGCGCCCCATCAGTAAACCCAATTTGTACCAAGCCTTATTAAAAGGACGCAGCACAATTGGCATAAAGAGAGCGAAAGCAAAGAAAGCGACTGCTAAGACCAAAAAGATCTGAATCGCCAATGGCTTGCTATCGTGATACCAGAGATAGCCCGTAATAATGAGGAAGATTCCGGTAAAGACGAAACCAAAGGTCCGCTCTGAAGGCAGGGTTGAACCGTGCAAGGACTCGTTATGACTACTCATAGGCTTTAAATGGCAATTTCTATAAATTTGCTAAGACTTTGATTATAAAGTCAAAGTAAGCCAATTACCCCAAGCCAAGGACTTCCCTAGGGCGTACTAAAGTGATGAATTTGGCAAAATTAAGGCTTGTAGTTGCCTGAAGGCTGATAACCATTGACTAGCCGTTGCAGCTGCCCAACCAGCATTTGGAAATCATCTTTAGATAGGCCTTCTTGAAGCAAGAGTAATTCAGCTCTGAGGGCCTCCCAGGGCAAAAAGTCTTCCCTGGCCATCATGATGCGAGGGTGAGTCGTAGAAGTTGGATTTTCACCAATGAGGAGCTCTTCGTAGAGTTTTTCGCCCGGACGCAAACCAGTAACAATGATTTCAATATCACCCTCACCCGTTTGAGGATTTTTGACACTTAAACCAGATAGCTCGACCATGCGTTTCGCTAAATCATAAATCTTGACTGGTTGGCCCATATCTAAAACAAAGACTTCGCCACCTTTAGCCATCGCACCAGCCTGAATCACCAGCTGCGCCGCCTCCGGAATAGTCATGAAATAACGTGTCACTTCAGCGTGGGTCAATGTCACTGGACCACCTGCTCTAATCTGCTCTCGGAATAAGGGAACTACTGAGCCACTAGAACCCAAGACATTACCAAAACGCACCATAGAAAAACACGTGCCAGAATTGTCTTCATTTGCTAAGGCTTGTAATACTAATTCAGCAAAACGTTTTGTTGCGCCCATCACATTGGTTGGTCGTACTGCTTTATCAGTACTAATCAAGACAAAATTAGTGGTGTGATGCTTCTTGGCAGCTTGCGCCAAATTTAGCGTACCTAAGACATTATTTTGTAATCCTTCGGAAGGATTATGCTCAACCAATGGCACATGTTTGTATGCTGCAGCGTGATACACCGTATCGATCGACCACTTCGTGAAGATGGCTTCTAAACGCTCAGCATCGCGGACATTACCTAAGAGCGGAATCAACTCGGTCTTGAGCCCAGGATTAGCATTCAGTTGTGTGCGTAGCTCGGACTCGATGGCGTAAAGCCCATACTCACTGTGATCTAAGAGCAATAATTGCTTTGGCCCTACTTGCAAAATTTGTCTGCAAAGCTCAGAGCCAATACTGCCACCAGCTCCGCTGATTAAGACAGTTTTGCCCAGAATATTCTTCTCGATCAGTCCACGGTTAGGTGCTACAGGCTCACGACCTAAAAGGTCATCTGGATCTAGCTCTTTAATATCTAGCACAGTGACATGGCCCTGTGCTAAATCAACCAAGTCTGGCAAGGAGCGCACGTGCACCTGAAGTTGACGTAAATCACTTAGGATGGCATTGCGTCTTGCGCGATCAATCGATGGCATTGCCAATAAGATATCGGTGACGCCATGGGTATCAATTAGGCGAGAAATTTCTTTTGGTGGGTACACCATCAAACCATTAATATTGTTACCTTGGTATTGCGTACTGTCATCAATGTAACCTGCTAAAAAGTATTGGCCAGATTGGCGCAGTGCTGATGCAATCTGCATTCCGGAATGGCCGGCACCATAAATTAATAAAGTACCCAGAACAGGACGACCATTATTTCCGTAGGCTCTAAAACCTAAGGCCAAGCTAGCAGCTACTCGCGCCAGCGCCATCAATAGGAGCATGATGATGGGCTGTATTAAACCGATACTGCGATAGATATAAGGCGAGGCCAGCATGAAAATGGCTGTGAAATACAGCAATCCATAAATACCAACTGCCCTACTCATCATGGCTAAGGTATGCGCGCCAGTAAACCGAAGAACCGTTTTATAAACACCGTATTGGAAGAAAACCGGAATTGATAAAGCAACGGCCAAGATGTAGGCCATCTTTTGCTCAGCAATGAGGGCATGCCATTCATCCAGACGCAGAGAAAAGGCTAGCCATGTGGCCAGCAAAGCACACACCACATCGACTAGCATCGCTGCAAACTGCTTCACCCAACGGGGCAACCCTAATAATTCCTTTTTCATGACAGTCCTGTCAGTTTGCTGCCATTTTAGTGATTATTTAAGCGCTCTAGTGAGAAACGCCCTCACGCCTGAAAACCTTCAAGACCGTAAGGAAGAGGATGTAAAAATCAAAGCCCGTAGACTGCTTTTGGAGGTACTGGGCGTCCAAGTTGACCTTATCGGTCAAATCAAGCTCATCGCGCCCGTTCACCTGGGCCCAGCCTGTGATTCCAGGAACTAATACCTCTACTCCCCGCTCAGTCCGCATTGCAATCAGATCATCTTGGTTATAGAGGGCTGACCGAGGGCCTACAAAACTCATATCCCCAACAAAAACAGACCAAAGTTGAGGAAGCTCATCGAGGCTCGATTTACGTAAAAACCCACCAAGGGGTGTCAAATAATTTCCAGCCCCCACCAATAAATGGGTAGCTACATTAGGCGTGTTCACTTGCATCGTTCTGAACTTGGGCATTCTAAAAATACGGTTGTACTGCCCTACTCTGTCAGACCAAAACACAATAGGGCCAGGCGAAGTGAGTTTGACGATGATGGCTACGATCAACATAGGGATCGCTAAAAATACTAGCGCAACAATGAGAAGAATGATGTCGACTAGGCGTTTCATGATTTTTTCAAATATGCTTTAGCTGCAATCGCAATACCCTCTTCAACAGATAGCGGTGGCTGCCATTGAAGTAATTGACGCGCTTTGCTAGAGTCGATTTGTAAAGAGCCGAGCAAGCGATCCGCTGCAGCTGAAGCGCCAAGGATTTGTGCTACCCCTCTCAGAATGAATGTAGGTATAGGAATCAACCAAGAAGACTTGCCCATCCCTTTAGCCAAGAGCTCGAGTAGTTGGGTAGTTGATACATCCTTGCCATCTGACAGTAAGAATCTTTGATTAGCAGCTAAAGGATTTGATATCGCCTCAACAATAAAGCTCACCAAGTTATCTAAAGCCAACATGCTCCGTTGATTATGAACAGAGCCCAATGGCAATGGCAATCCTTTTGCAACCAATCCCATCAGCTTTTGAAAGTTTGCCTTCACGCCAGGCCCATAAATCAATGGTGGACGAATAATCACAAATTCCATACCGGTCTGAGCGCAGACTTTTTCTAATCCCTGCTCGGCTTCCCATTTACTTACGCCATACGGATCTATTGGCGCAGGAGTTGAATCTTCTAAATATGATTGACCCGGTAAAGTCTCTTCACCATTCACCTTAATGGAGCTCAAATAG
>CAJARE010000104.1 GCA_903944255.1 uncultured beta proteobacterium | reverse complement strand
TTTACGCATAGTTAATGGTCTTTTGAGGCGAGGATAAAGTTAGTGAATGACGGGCTTGTTGAAATTTCATTATTGGCACAGTGCTAAGGCAGATCCATCAGCCTTTATAACGGATTGGTGTGAATAGTCACCGCAGACTGGACGGGTTAACTTAGCAGGTGGAATTGATTTGATGTAGTTAGCTAAACTATCTGCAGCATAAACTCCGCCAAGCGGCAGGCATCTAGTGCTTCCTGCTGAAAGGCAGATATCTTTAAATACCACATAGTTTTCTGCGCCATCCCTTAGATAGTCGGTAATAACTAGTTTATAACTAGTGCCACTAACTAATGGAGACCAGATGCCAGTCGAATGGTTTTTGACCTTGATATTGCTAAATCTATTGCCAAAGGGTTGCGACAGATTTAGATCCCAGCGCAATCCACTTGCATAAGGATGAGAGCCATCTGAATTCAGCTGGTCTTTCCAATTTTGTACACCTTGCTCGAGAGCGGTTTTCATTTCCGCGCCAGTAATATTGACAACAATCAACTCATTTGGAAATGGTTGAATGGTGAATACATCCTCCATCTTGATTATGCGATCTGTTATTCCGTCAGTCTCAAGTTGCTTCCGTATTCCGCCCGCATTGGTAAGTGCAAAATCAGCGACAAAGGGGTCTGAAGCGGTTTCGGTGGCTTTGCGATAGCCCTCTGTCACCACTTGTGCAATATCACTGCCGCTAGCCTTATTGATAACAGAATCGCATATTGACCCCCCGCGGTTAGTTGTTCCAGGAACACGTATTAAGCAAAGGGATTGATCGCCTTGTAGGGTGCCGATTTGAGCAAGGGTATCTTGATCATACTGTTGATTAAAAGAAAGCATTTCAGTTTTAAAGGCGACATCTTCAGTTGTTACGGCAACTTCTGCTACAGCACTTAGTTTTTCTAGGACAGCAGCATTTTCACTTAATGACAGTGGAGTTGTTAATGCGCGATCTGTATAAAAAGTATTGCCCACAATGACTGACGCGGTTCCGCTACAGGACATTACTGTGCCATTACTATTAAATTTGATATTCATTCGAGCAAAGACTTTGGTGTATTCCCACGCTTGGCCAATACATACCGTCTCACCTGATTTGTTAGTTACGACAGTAGGATATTTTCCTGAGGGTGTTTTTTTGACTATAGGTGAGTATTCACCTAAGAAAGTGTGAGAGTCTCCACCGATAATGACATCTATGTCAGTGAGTTGTGGAGCAATAGCCAGATCACCTTCATAACCAATATGAGACATCATCACAATATGTTTAACGCCTTGCGCTTTTAATTGATCAATGGTTCTTTGTGCGGCCGTGACTTCATCTTCAAATACTGTAGAAGCATCTGGTTTTGAGGCATTTTTAGTTTTACCAACCACATCGATGCCAAAAAGGCCGACCTTGACCCCTCCAATAGTCTTGATGATGTAGGGCAAAAAGTAGGGCGATCCATTTGGTCTGCTAATTAAGGGTGAGGCAGGTAGGGGAGTTGTTCCTGGATGAATGTTTGCAGCGAGAACTGGCGTATTGCATTTTGATGGGTTGCTTGCTAAAAAGTCTAGAAACTTTTTGAGCTTTGAATCACCAAAATCAAACTCGTGATTACCAGGAATAAAGGCATCAAAACACACATTATTCATGGCGATAGCATCTGTTTCACCTTCATTCAGTTTGTAGAAATATGTCCCTGTGATCGCATCGCCTGAATGCAGCTTTAGAAGATTATTAGTTCCATCCAATGATTTGAAAAGAGTAATTAGCTGGCCAAACCCACCTAGAGAGGAATATATTTTCTGACCATCCACCAATAATTCTTGGGTATCTGGTGGGCGAATATTGGAGTGCGTGTCATTTACATGCGCAATATTCAATTCATATGGTGCAACTGCATTATCACTGCTGCCGCCTGAACATGCGGATAGGATGGTAATAACTAGAGCTAGCAATCCACTGCGGAAAGGGTAATTTTTCTTAATAAAAAAAGAATTGCTCATATTGGTTGCAGGTGAATTCCGTAAATATTCGTTCACTTTAATACAGGTCGATAAATGAAGGTTAAGTTTTTTGATGTAGGGAATTTAAGGAACTTATTCAAGGTATTTTAACCGTAAAGGGCACTGAAAATTGGAATTCAAGAGTCCTTGCTATTAAAAGTAATTTATTCAAT
>CAJARE010000103.1 GCA_903944255.1 uncultured beta proteobacterium | reverse complement strand
GCGATGGCCTTGGAAAAAATCTGGCTAGACTGGCAAGAGAAAAATCTCAATCAGGTCAAGGGCAGTCCAATTGGAGTTGATCAAGCAGTCAGGAAAATTCTAGAGACTGCCGCAATCTAAATCTGCAGTTAAGCTCTACCGTATTGGTCTTCGAAGCGCACAATATCATCTTCACCGAGATAGTCGCCTACCTGGGCTTCAATAATGACTAGAGGTATATCACCCAAGTTGGTTAGTCTATGCTGAGTCTCCTTTGGAATATAGGTCGACTCATTGGCATTGAGGTGCAGAACCTTATCGCCATTGACGATCTCCGCTTTGCCAGTAATCACAACCCAATGCTCATTGCGGTGATGGTGCATTTGCAATGAGAGTTTGCCGCCTGGATTCACCACAATCCGTTTGATCTTATAGTCAGGACCTTCTTCGATCACGGTATAGGTACCCCATGGGCGATGCACGGTACTGTGATAAGTAGCGCGCTCATCTTTATCTTTGTTGAGCGCATCAACTACTTTTTTCACTGACTGAGAGTTTCCCTTAGCACTGACTAGCAAAGCATCGGGTGTATCAACGATGATGAGATTATCTAAACCAACAGCAGCAATCAGGCGCTCACGACCAAAGACAAAGTTGTTTTTAGAATCAACAAAAATGACTTTACCTTCAGCAGCATTGCCATGCTCATCTTCTGGGAAGTGCTTTGCCATTGCATCCCAAGAGCCCACGTCATCCCAGTCAAAGCTAGCGTTCACCGACACCACATTTGGCGCCTTTTCCATAATGGCGTAATCAAGAGAAATATCTTCGATGGCTGCCATCGTCGTTTTATCTAATGTAAATGAGTCGACAGCATCAGCAGGTTTACTTGCTGCCCAACAGGTCTCCACTTGTTTAGCAAGACTTGGTGCAATGTCATTTGCTACTTTGAGCAAGGTGTTCGGTGTAAAGCAGAACATCCCTGAGTTCCAATGAAAATTTCCGGCGGCAACATATTGCTCTGCTAAAGCCATGGCAGGTTTTTCCACGAACTGCTCGACGATACGACCTTCTGCATTACTGGGGGTATGCGCTGGGTTGCCAAGCTTGAGGTAGCCATAGCCAGTTTCAGCATGGGTTGGCGGAATCCCAAAGGTCACTAAATTACCTTCTTTTGCAAAGTCCACCGCTTTGGCAACGGCCATCTCAAATCCCACCTTGTCATGAATCACATGGTCAGCAGGTAAAACTAACATCGGAATATCGCCACGCCCCGCATTTTTAGCAGCTAGCGCAGCAAAGAGAACTGCTGGGGCAGTATTGCGACGCAGTGGTTCAATGATGGTGAGCTGAGCTTCTTGCTCAGAACTTTTTAAATCTGCCTGAACCTGAAAACCGAGGCTTTCAGAAGTGACAACGCAAAGCCAGGGGTGAGACGATTCAATGCGGTTAGCAGTTTCACTGAGGAGCGATTGTTGGCTGGCAACTGGCATAAAAACCTTCGGACGGTTTTCACGAGACACGGGCCACAAACGGGAGCCTGCTCCCCCACAAATGATGACCATCGAAAAGTTTAGTTTCATGGGTAAATTTTACCTAAAGAAAAGGGGGCATCAGGAGTGCAGCGAACCTCAGCTTGTATTGCTTGCTTAGCTAGCAACTTTATTTACAGATCTCTTACTTTAAAGTCGGCGCCACATGCTGCAAGAACCAGTTATAGGCGTCCTGGATACCAGGGCGCAGTGCAATCTCCGCCTTCCAGCCTAGAGCATTGGCCTTGCTGACATCGAGCAGCTTTTGGGGGGTGCCATCCGGTTTTGAGGTATCAAACTGCAATTGGCCTTCAAATCCGACTACTGCGACTACTTCTTCTACTAATTCACGGATGGTGATGTCATTGCCGCAACCAATATTCACAAAAGAGCCGTCATAGTCTTGTTCCATGAGTTGGACACAAGCTCTAGCCATATCGTCCACGTGCAAGAACTCACGGCGGGGCTTACCTGATCCCCAAACCATCAAATGGGGGTCTTTACGCAATTTAGCCTCATGGGCCTTGCGGATCAGAGCAGGCAATACATGGGAGTTATTTAAATCATAGTTATCGCCAGGACCATACAAGTTGGTTGGCATGACGCTCACATACTTGGTGCCGTACTGGCGGTTATAGTTTTCACACAGCTTAATTCCGGCAATTTTGGCCAAAGCGTAAGGCTCATTGGTTTGCTCTAAGGGACCAGTGAGTAAATACTCTTCTTTAATGGGCTGTGGACAATCTCTGGGGTAAATGCAGCTAGACCCCAAGGACATCAAATTGTTAATACCCGCTTGATACGCGCCGTGAGTCAGGTTGCACTCAATCATCAGGTTTTGATAAATAAAATCAGCGCGATAAATATTATTTGCCTGGATGCCGCCCACTTTGGCTGCAGCAATAAAAATGTAGTCAGGCTTTTCAGTATTGAGAAACGCATGGACTGCTGCTTGATTGAGTAGATCAAGCTCTGCATGCGTGCGGGTAATGACATTGTCATAGCCACGCGATTTGAGCAGGCGGGTAATGCCACTACCCACCATCCCACGATGGCCTGCTACATAAATCTTGGCGCTTTTATTCATTGCGACTTAAAGTGGTGTAGCCGTGTTTTTTAACTAATTCATCACGCTCCGCACCTTTTAAGTCTTCGCGCACCATCTCTTTAACAAGATCTTGGAATGAAGTCGCTGGTACCCAGCCCAGTTTTTCTTTGGCTTTAGTGGCATCACCGAGCAAGGTTTCAACTTCAGTTGGACGGAAGTAACGTGGATCAACAGCCACGATGCACTTACCGCTAGCGTCATAACCCTTCTCATTGACGCCTTCGCCCTTCCAAGTGATCTTCATGCCGAGCTCTTCAGCGGCATAATCAATAAATTGACGCACGCTGAACTGCACACCAGTGGCAATCACAAAATCTTCTGCTTGTTCTTGTTGCAACATCAACCACTGCATCTCAACATAGTCACGCGCATGACCCCAGTC
>CAJARE010000102.1 GCA_903944255.1 uncultured beta proteobacterium | reverse complement strand
GCTCATCCGCAATAGCAGCACATTTGACAGCATCTTTTTCGGTAATGAGGATGCAGTCCGCATGAATCGACTCAAAAAATTCAGATGTGTAAGTAGCGTGATCGGGGAGGGGAATGTACTTTGCGGCAACGCCATTTTCAAGCAAATCATCAAAAAAACCTTGCGGATTACCGAGAGCAGCTACAGCAGTGATCTGCTTGGGTAGATAGGTATTGGCAATGGACTCCATCGTTTGTATATTGCTTGGATCGATTAATTGATAGGGTGTGCCCAATTCGCTGGCCATAGTAAATGCTCTGCGCCCTAAAAAATACTCATCGAGTAAGCCATGGGTTTTACTGGGCGCCTGTTTGCCAGTGAGGAGAGTGGCATCACGTTCACGTGTTGCAGGCTCACGTAATGGACCTGCAGGCAACAAGAAGCCATTTCCTTCGCCACGCGCATCGCGAACCACAAACTCAATATCACGT
Organism: uncultured beta proteobacterium; assembly: GCA_903944255.1. Taxonomy (GTDB): domain Bacteria; phylum Pseudomonadota; class Gammaproteobacteria; order Burkholderiales; family Burkholderiaceae; genus Polynucleobacter. The sequence goes on along the minus strand of CAJARE010000102.1, from coordinate 3,434 downwards.
CCACCTTCGCGCGCAGGCCAGCGCACCAAACCTTTGTGTTGTAAGCCATCGTCACTAATGATGACGTTAACCTCGGGAGCATGTTTGAGCAGGGCACGTATTGAAAGACTACGTTTTGGAAATACCCAAATTGGAAATTGGTCATGAGTGCGTTTGGCAATTAAGACCGGCTCATCACCAACGCGGCTGGGGTCTGAATCACTACTCACTTGTTGCGGTGTTCTTAGTGCTTGAGAGCCATAAGCTCGGCTAATAATTCCAGGTTTCCAACCAAGCTGACTGAGGCGCTCTGCTAACGCAATCACAATGGGAGTTTTACCTGTACCACCCACGCGAATATTGCCGACAATAATGATGGGAACAGGGGCCGCTTTTTCCTTGCCAATTCCAAGATCTTGAATCAGTTTGTTTGTGCGAAGTACTAATCCATAAATCCAAGAGAGAGGCCATAAGGCAATACTAGTAGGCCCACGTCTTTCCCAAAACTGGGGTGCTTTGCGAAAGAAAGAAAGTGACATGAGTCTAGTTTTTCGTGTTCTTTATTTATTCGTTTGACTGCTAAAGACAATATTAGATAGATTAGCATCGCGCGCTGCCTCTAGTGCGCTCATGACCGCCTGGTGAGGGGCTCTGGCATCAGCATCGATATTGACCTGCATAGTATTTGGAGCCTCCTTAGTAGACCCACCTTGATTACTGATCTGCGAGAGCAGTGCGCCTAATTGGGAGCGCTCTGCAACCTTACCGTTGACGGCAAAGCGCCCATCCCGGCTCACTGCAATGTGAATTTGCCTTACTTCAGATTGAGCTTCATTTCCATTTGCAGTTGGCAAAGTAATCGCTAGCTCTTGAAAGCGGGTAAAGGTAGTAGAGATCATTAAAAAAATGAGCACCACTAGCAACACATCAATAAATGGGATGAGATTGATCTCGGGTTCAGCAGGACTCGCAATTTCTCCTAGAGAAAATTTTCTACGAGCGTGCGAATCTAACCAACTCATGGTGCAGTATTCGTTCCTGTTATTGGGTACAGTTTTTTAAATAACTGCCTTGTGAACTCTTCACATTCGCGTTGACGTTGGTTTGCAATGGATCGCAAGCTGCGCCAAGCAGCCAACGCAGGAATCGCAATCAATAAACCAAAAGCGGTGTTGTATAGCGCTACTGAAATACCGTGTGCGAGTTGCTGTGGACTTCCAGCGCCACCATTGATGGCACCTTGACTACCAAAGATCTCAATCATGCCAACCACAGTACCAAATAAGCCAAGTAGTGGGGCGACAGTGGCGATGGTAGCTAGCGCCCCTAAGTAACGATCCAGTTTTAACCAGATCGATTGGGCTGTAGCTTGTAGCTCTTCGATTGCAGAATCAGCACTATTGCCTTGAAGTTTTTCACGTAAGAGGCAGGCAAATAAATTCCCCGCAAGAGAGGACTGTTTAAGAGAGCTGATCTCTGACTCGGTAATGGATTTACCATTGGAAATGGCATTTGCCAAGCCAAAGGCTGATTCGAGGCAATCCTTGGGAAATACTTGAATTTGACGTAAATACCAGGTTCGTTCAATGACAATAGCCAACCCAACAATGGAGATGATCAGAAGAGGCCAGATAGGCCAGCCGGCAGACAGTAAGATTGAGTACATAAGCTCAGTACTTTAGCTGAATTAAAAAACCGTTTTCTGAAAGCTAGCCTGTGGATAACTCTGTGTGTAACTTTTTGAGGGATATGCTGTAAGTCATTGATTGATCGTGTGCTGGGCTTATTCTGGGTTAATTTCGATGAAAATGGATCTATTATTTAGTGATATAAATCAAAGACTTAAGCTGTACTTGTTGGATTTATGAGACGTTTTGGGTGAGTGATTACTTACTTATTTTTGTTAACCTGAGGGTCTATATGCTTCTGTGGATAGTTATAACCCTCCAAGCCATATGTTTTAGTAGATAAAGAGAAAAAATGTCGGAAATATCAAGGGAAATCCTCACTGTTGGTGATCTCAACCGCGCCATTGCTGCCTCTTTAGAGGAGCGTTTCGATACCGTATGGGTGAGTGGGGAGATTTCGAACTTCAAGGCCTATGACAGTGGACATTGGTATTTCTCCTTGAAGGACGAAGAAGGTCAAATTAAGTGCGTCATGTTTCGGGGTCGAAATGGGCAAGTTGACTTCATGCCTCAATCTGGGGATTTAGTGGAGGTAAGTGCTAACTTAGGAATGTACGTTCCGCGTGGTGATATTCAACTCACGATTCAGACTTTACGGCGCGCTGGAATGGGTGGTTTGTATGAGGCTTTTTTAAAGCTCAAAGCCAAGCTAGCCAAAGAAGGTTTATTTGACGCTGATCGCAAACAAGAGATTCCATCGCATCCCAGATCGATTGGCATTATTACTTCACCACAAGCCGCTGCATTAAAAGATGTGCTCAGTACCTTGGCCAGAAGAGCACCACATATTCCGATCGTGATTTATCCCACATTAGTACAAGGACCAGATGCACCCGCAGGAATTATTGCTGCATTAAAGGCCGCTGAAAACGAAAATGTAGTCGATGTGATTTTGATGGTACGCGGTGGTGGCAGCATTGAAGATCTTTGGGCATTTAATGATGAGCAGTTGGCTTACGCAATGGCGCAGTCACCTATTCCAATTGTCAGTGGTGTAGGACATGAAACCGATGTGACGATTGCCGATTTTGTTGCCGACTTACGAGCACCAACACCAACGGGAGCAGCCGAATTAGCAGCGCCGCGCAAAGATCAAATGTTGCAAGAATTAGAAGCAATTAAACAAGCAATGCTCCAAAGAGTTCGTCAGCGAGTAGAGCGTGAAGCGCAAACCTTAGATCAACTGGCTTTGCGTTTAAGCCATGCTCTGCCTAATCCAGAGCGCATGCGTGAGCAGATCACGAGCTGGCAACAACGCCTCAATCAAGCTTGGGCTGTCAGAGTGGAATCCTGGAAGCGTAATCAAGGACATTTTCAATCTCAATTGGAAATGCTTAATCCACAGCGCACTTTAGAGCGAGGCTATGCAGTGGTTCTCAACGTATCCAACGGCTTACAAGCAGTGCGAGACCCAGGTGAGTTAACAACAGGACCTGAATATGAAATTAGGTTGGCTAAAGGCAAAGCAAACGTCAAGCTGAGCGACGTGAAGTGATTGAAGACGGAATAGTCATTCTGAGAACGTTAGAGAATATTGGGTTCAATATCTAAGGAAACACCGAACTTTTCTTGTACGGTATCTTGAATCTGTTTGGCCAAAGTCAAAATATCTGCTGCAGTGGCATTGCCGTGATTCACAATCACAAGCGCTTGTTTTTCATAAACACCTACTTCGCCATGGCGTTGACCTTTAAATCCACATTGGTCAATGAGCCATCCGGCGGCTAATTTTTTCTTACCTGCTGTGTCTGGATATGAAACCAGATT
>CAJARE010000101.1 GCA_903944255.1 uncultured beta proteobacterium | reverse complement strand
GCTAGCCTTAAATTAGAAAGTGTGACGTACGCCAACTGCGAATGAAGATACATTCAAAGCTGGGTTAACAGGCTGAGCAGAGCTCATGTTGTTTGTACCGTAGATACCATAAACGTTAGTACGCTTAGATAAATAGTAGTTCAAACCAGCTTGCCATGCTACAAAGTTCGCTTTTGGCTGACCTGCACCAAAAGTTGTGTGGCTTCCGTTACCGATATTAGCCCAACCTTCGATGGTTGGAGTAATGTAAGAACGAACACCGATCTGTTGTGCGCTACGTTTTGCATAGAAGTTGGCGTTAACACCGGATTCAACTTTACGGTTGATGTACTGTAAGTAAGCCTTCAAGATACCGAAGTCATAAGTAGCAGCACCATACACTTGGTTATCTTGAGATTGCAAACCACCAGAAGCGCCTGTCCAACCAGCAGCATTAATTGGAAGGTTGTTAGCAGCTGGGCCTGTGTTGTTAGACTTCAAGCGGTTCACTGCAGCAACAACATACAACTTTTGCCATGTGTAGTCAGCTTTTAAACCCCAACCAGTCCAGTTGTTGGTGACAGATGCTGTGTTGGTGTTGGTCACTGTTGAGCCGTTTTGTGTGTACATAGCGCCCAAAGAGAAACCAGCAAACTTGTCAGACTGAGCTTGGATGGTGTTGGTTGTACGAACGGTGATTGCGTTAGATGTACCAGATGTACCATCAGAACCAGCAAAACCTGCTATGCCTGGGTTACCGTTACCGTTAGGTTCTTGTTGTGGGTATACAGCAGAACCAACCATATTGTTAGTCTGACCAACGTCAGTTGCTGACAATGCTTGGAAAGCTGGGGTGTACATAGTACCTAATGTGAACTGACCTGTACCGTTCTTTTTCAAACCAACGAAAGACTGACGGTTGTTCCAAGCAGACGCTGAATTGTTTACTGGTTGTAAGCCTGTTTCAACAGTAAAGATTGCAGACATACCGCCGCCCAAATCTTCAGTACCTCTAAAACCCAAACGGCTAGTCTGCTCAGCAGAAGAACCGATGAAGCTGTTTGATGCATTTGAACGAGCAGATCTTCCTGCGCCGTCAGATTTTTGGTTAACGTAACCAACATCCAATACACCGTAGATGGTTACGCTCGATTGCGCTTGCGCTGCGCCAGCAATAGCTGACAACGCTGCAACTGCTAATAGCGATTTTTTCATTCTGTAAATCTCCATAAACTAAGGAATGAAAATTGATCGGTCTTAAAACACCTATTCTGTTGAAAAAAAGAGACAGCTTCGACTGGTAAAAAATAATTTTTAATTGTTGTAAAAATATCACTTTCGTGACGATTTAGATCAAAAGAGATCGGCGCTTAGTAAGCACTCCAGCCTATCGGCATACTGCCTTAAGATGCCCCTGGGCTGCCTATAGGCATTCTTTTACACTTTAAGTCAGACCTTTCTACAATGGTGGAATGACTACTAATTGCATCCTGGAACGTGTTGCTGAAACTAAATCGACCAATGATGATCTATTAGCTCGCTGGAGAGCAGGTCAACTAATTGATCCTGTCGCACGAATTGCCCACATTCAAACGGCCGGCAAGGGTCGCTCAGGCAGAAAATGGTTAGCCAAACCTAAAGATTCGATCTGTTTTTCCCTCGCCTTTCCATTTCGTAGAAGCCCTGCTGAATTAAGCGGCCTTAGCTTGCTAGTCGGTCTAGCCGTTATTTCTGGCATTGCACAGGCCTGCAGTCTCGATGAGGCTTCCCTTCACTCGCTTGGCCTCCGACTCAAATGGCCCAACGACTTACTGCTCAATAACACTAAATTAGGTGGGATTTTGATTGAAGGAGGGCAAACCAAAGTGGGTGAGCCAACATGGATGGTTATTGGCATTGGCATTAACTTACGCAATGCCAAATCATTTGAAATAGACTTGGGTAATCAAGCTACGCAAACAGTAGGCTCGCTAGACCAACTCATTCCTCCATCATCCTCGCTGCCAGATATGGAGTTTATTTGGCTCAAGCTGATCGAATCCTTAGAGCGTTATCTTGCTGATTTTGACCAATCTGGATTTGCCAGCTACCAACACCAGTGGGAGCGTTGGGATGCGTATAGCGAACAGCGTGTGTGCATTAGTGGTGCAAACAAAGATCCTATTGATGGAATCGCAAAAGGAATTGATGAGTATGGCGCCTTACTCTTGCAGCAAGATCATCAAACGATTGCTATTCATGCGGGCGATGTTTCTTTACGGGTTCAATCATGAGTCTTTATCTACTTTTTGATGTAGGTAATACTCGCCTGAAATGGGCAGCGGTCGAGTCCTTCCAGCACCCATCTGATCGTCAGAAAAAATTGTGGGCTTATTCAGGATCTATCAGCAGCAATGCTTTGGAATCGGCAGAGGCACGAACTGAGCTAGCAGATTACATCGCTAAAACTTTACCCAAACCTGATGCTATTGCTTTTACCTGTGTTGCTGGCTCACAAGCAATGAGTAATGTTCAATCCCTTTTTCCACAATGGAGTGATCTTACGTGGAAACAACTGGGTGGAGATAGTTCATACACGGGTCTTCGTAGCTTGTATAAAGACCCTAGTCAGCTAGGCGCGGATCGATGGGCAGCAGTCATTGGTGCTCGCGCTCTGTCTAAATCCAATACTCTAATAGTCAATGCTGGTACTGCCACGACGATTGATCTGTTGGGCGCAAACGGTTTGCATTATGGCGGCTGGATTGTACCGGGCCTTAGCCTGATGCAGCAAAGCCTTCAAAGTCATACTGCACAGTTGCCTTTAGCAGAGCGTCAAGATACGCAATTAGGCTTTGGTATTAATACCAATGATGCAATTATTAATGGATGTGATGCCGCACAAATCGGTGCAATCACACAAGCTATTAAACTGGCAAAAAAGATGAATAGTCCTGTAGAAAAAATTTGGCTTGATGGTGGAAATGCCAAAGTCTTAGGTCAGATCATGATGCAATTTGATATTCCATCTTCAGTATCAGTCGAAATAATCGAAGGACTTGTACTGCGTGGCTCATGGGCGTGGTTACTAGAAAACCTCTAAGAACGAATTTTTCCCAGCAGACTTGTTGTTGAGCGCTCATATAAAAATGGGATCGCAATCGCTTTACCACCCCAACTCTTGACTGCCTTGGTTTCTGCCAAAGCATCAATTTCATAATCGCCGCCCTTAACGTAAATATCGGGGCGAATTTTTTCAATCAGGCTTACTGGGGTTTGCTCAGTAAATAAAATTGTCATATTGACACTTTCTAAAGCAGCTAACAAAGCCTGGCGATCTGCTTCAGAATTGATTGGCCTGTCATCACCTTTACCCAGCATCTTGACTGAGGCATCCGAATTCACGCCAACGACCAAGCATGCACCCAAGGCCCGCGCCTGAGCCAAATAACTAGCATGGCCCCGATGAAGAATATCGAAGACGCCATTAGTAAAAACGAGCGGGCGTGGAAGGCTGGCAATACGAGCAGCCAACTGCTCGGGAGAGCAGATCTTAGACTCAAAAGAAGGCGGTGATAAAGATGTCATAGCTCAATCTTAATAGCAATGCCCCAGAGTCTGTGATATTGCCTAGAATGTCTTAAACTTGTGCACTATTCACCCCCATTAAATAAGGCACAAAATGATCCGCTTGTTGTTTGCATGGCTTTTGACCCTATTTGCTTTTGCAATGGGAGCCCACACTGTCAATGCCGCCACTAATTGCAGTCCTTTGCTATCTCAAACCTTTCCGCGCCTGCAGGACGAGGTGCCACAAAGCCTATGCCAGTACCAAGGTAAGGTTATTTTGGTAGTTAATACAGCCAGCTACTGTGGGTTTACTAGTCAATATGATGGCCTTGAAAAAGTTTATGCCAAATATAAGGACAAAGGATTGGTGGTGTTGGGCTTTCCTTCAAACGACTTTGGCCAGCAAGAGCCCGGTAGCAATAAAGAAATTGCTGACTTTTGCAAAAATACTTATGACGTTAAATTTCCAATGTTTGCTAAGAGCGCAGTTTCTGGCAGTACTCCAAACCCCCTCTTTAAGGCCTTGATTGCCAAAACAGGAACTACGCCAAAATGGAATTTCTACAAGTATCTGATTGATCGAAATGGCAATGTAGTGGACTCCTTCAATAGTATGACTAAACCTACTAGCAACAGCATTACTAGTGAGATTGAGAAACTCCTGAAGGAGAAGGTGTAGTGAGTAAAAAAAGAATTGCCATTATTGGTGCTGGCATTTCCGGCCTAGGATGCGCCTATGCCCTGAGGCAACATCGTGATTTGGATATAACGGTTTATGAAGGGGGCGACCACATCGGCGGCCATAGCAATACAGTCAATTTCAAGCATAAGGTCGGCAACCAAGAAATTTCACATGGGGTTGATACAGGCTTCTTAGTATTTAATCGCAAAACATATCCACGGTTAGTAAGGCTTTTTGAAGAAATTCAAGTGCCCATTGCGCTCTCAGAAATGTCATTCTCAGTCTCGATAGATAGCTCTGAAAAATCTCAAAAACCCAAAACGATTGAATGGGCCGGCAATGATCTCAACTCCTTCTTTGGTCAAAGATCGAACCTCTTATCTTTTTCTTTTTGGAGGATGGCCTATGACATTCTGCGCTTTAATCGCCTAGCCACTCAATTAGCAAATGACCAAATTGAAGCTGGCCACCTTTACGCCGAACCAGATGAATCCATTGCCAACTTTCTAGATCGCAACCAGTTTAGCCAAAGCTTTAGAGAAAACTATTTTTTACCGATGATTGGCGCAATCTGGTCTTGCTCTGTCGAGCAAATGCTGGAATTTCCAATTCAAACAATGGTGCGCTTTTGCCATAACCATGGCTTGCTACAAATTCAAAATCGCCCTCAATGGTTAACTGTTCAAGGTGGGTCCCGTGAGTATGTAAAACGGCTTGTAGCGGTTTTAGAAAAACATCAAGTCACGATTCATCGTAAAGCCGTTCTAAGGGTCAATGCTAGTAATGACAGTACTGTGCAATCTGAAGTCATCACAGAGTCTGGATCAGCTTGGTTTGATGAAGTAGTAATGGCTTGTCATAGCGACCAGTCTCTCGAGTTATTGCATGGCATAGATCAGGATGCCAAAAATATTCTTGCGGCCATCCCTTACCAAAAAAATCGGGCGATCCTACATACAGATATCCGGTTTTTACCTTCGGTAAAACGTTGTTGGGCTGCCTGGAATTACACCGCGAAATCTGGCGCAATGCCATCAGCAAAACAACATGTGAGCGTGAACTATCTCATTAATCGTTTGCAGCCTCTACCTCCTGAATTAAAAGATCTGCAAATTATTGTGAGTCTAAATCCACTAACAGATCCCGATCCAAAGCTAGTGCATCAAGAAATTCGTTATGCTCACCCCGTATTTGATATGGGCGCTATTCAAGCACAAAAAGAGCTACCACTGATACAAGGGAGCTCATCTATTTGGTATTGTGGCGCTTGGACTGGATTTGGATTTCATGAAGATGGATTGCGTTCAGGCGAGTTGGTTGCTGAGGCCTTATTAGAAAGCCTTCGCTCGCCAGTGAAACATAGCCCAAAACAAGATGCTCAATAAATGAATCAGCCAAAGATTAATTTTGGGGTTGTAAAGCATAGCCGCTTTCGTCCTGCGCGCAATGCCTTTGGCTACGGTGTATTTACCGTATCTATTCCGATGCGAGCCAGAAGTGTAAATCCTAGCCTCCTCAGTGATTGCGGCCTCAAGGATAACCGCCGCGGCCTGATCTCCTTCTTTGACAAGGATCATGGTCAAGGGGGCACAAATAGTCTTGCGTGGATTGAAAATCTTTTGCATGAAAATCAAGTGCCTAATATTGATGGAGAAATTTGGTTACAAACCTTTCCCAGAGTTTTAGGCTACGTATTTAACCCTGTCAGCTTTTGGATCTGTACTCGCACCAATGGAGAGGTGCAAGCAGTAATCGCAGAGGTAAATAATACTTTTGGCGAACGGCATTGTTACTTGCTATACAAAGATTCCGGCGAAGCCCTGCATTCTGGAGAGACGCTCACTAGTAAAAAGGTGTTTCATGTCTCGCCTTTCTGTGAGATCCGCGGCGAATACCATTTCCGTTTCTTATTTCCCAGCGAGAGTAGCTCTGGGCGCCATTCTGTTTACCGTATTGAGCTGCATGAAGATGGACGCCCTTTGATCAATACCAGCATTAGTGGGCAAAGCCGGCCTCTCAGTCGAACTAATCTCTATTTAGCTTTCCTTAGGTATCCCTTAATGAGTTTGGGCGTTATTTTCCGCATCCACTGGCAAGCATTGAAACTTTGGCTAAAAGGTGTACCCTTTAATTCGAAACCTAAACCACCTGAATTTGAAATCAGCCGATGAATCGCCCTGGACAATCATTACTCTCTCGTTTGAATTTTTCTCGACCAGAAGAGCGGCCTTCTAAACAGTATCGTTTTAGTGTTGAAGCCCTATTGAAACTCCTGTCGCAGTTACGTAGTGGTCATCTGACAATCATCCTGCCAAATAACGAAAGAAAAGAGTTTGGCAACCCTGCTGATGCGCTGCATGCAGAAATTCAGATTACAGATTGGTCAGTATTTAAACAAGTCATGTCTCATGGTGATATCGGCTTTGCTGAAAGCTACATCCGTGGACAATGGAATACCCCCGACCTGAAGGCTCTACTAGAGCTCGCTATTCGCAATCGAACCATTCTAGAAAAAGCCATCTATGGAAACTGGTATGGCTCAATCTTTTATCGCCTTAAGCATTGGCTAAGAGACAACACTAAATCTGGTAGCCGCAAGAATATTCAAGCGCACTACGATTTAGGGAATGCCTTTTACACTTTGTGGTTAGATCCCACGATGAGCTATTCAAGCGCCTGGTTTTCAGAAAGCGATAATCAGTCGCTTGCAGAGGCGCAGCGAGCAAAAATTGAACGTATTCTTGATTCCATTGGCTCAAAAGAGTCCGACCATATCTTGGAAATCGGTTGTGGCTGGGGCGGGGTGATGGAAGAGGCGCTCCATAGCAATATTGCCATCACAGGTTTAACCCTTTCTACCGAGCAAAAGGCGTTTGCAGATTTACGCTTAAAAAATATTCAAGCTAACCGCGAACAAGCTCCGGCATTTGAAGTACGCCTTCAAGACTACCGTGACTGCCAAGAACAGTTTGATGGAATTATCTCTGTTGAAATGTTTGAGGCCGTTGGTGAAAAACATTGGCCAGAATATTTTCAAACGATTGCTAAGCGCCTAAAAGCTGGCCGCAAAGCTTGTATCCAAACTATTGTGATTGCTGAAGAACTTTTTGAGCGCTATCGACATAACACTGACTTTATCCAGCAATACGTATTTCCAGGCGGAATGCTTCCATCACGGGCCAGCTTCCGAGCGAGTGCCGCACAAGCTGGCCTAAAGGTTGAATCTGAATTTGCTTTTGGTACTGATTACGCCAAAACGCTTTGCATTTGGAGAGATAGTTTTAATCACAAACTTCAAGAAGTCCGTCAACTCGGATTTGATGAGGCCTTTATTCGACTCTGGAATTTCTACCTCATGTATTGCTCTGCAGGATTCTCAGAGCGAAATATCGATGTGGTGCAATTCACCTTAAGCCATGAGTCTCCCACTAACTCATTGAATGCCCTAAGCGCATGAAGCAACTAGGCATCGATCACTTCTCTGGCAAACGCGTTTGGATTATTGGCGCTTCGAGCGGCATTGGTGAAGCATGTGCCAAGGCTTTAATGCAAAAAGGGGCAAAGCTTGCCCTTTCGAGCCGCAGGGTTGAGCGCCTCCAAGAGATAGCAAACTCTGCGCCTGGAGATCAGATATTAATTCTTCCTGTCGATGTAACCCAAGATGATCAGATCAACACTGCCTATCAAAAGATCATTCAAGCCTGGGATGGCATTGATTTATTATTGTTTGTTTCGGGGGTTTATGTGCCCCTGCGTGCTGATAACTTTGATATCAATATTGCAGAACAGACAATTGACGCTAATCTTCTAGGCCCCATGAGGGCGGTAGCAGCTGTTCTACCTCACATGATTCAAGAGCACGCTGGTCACATTGCCATTGTAGGTAGTGTTGCTGGCTATAGTGGACTACCAAAGGCCTTAGCTTATGGGCCGAGCAAAGCTGCAATTATTAATTTCTGCGAAACCTTGTATTACGACTTATTACCCCAGGGCATCAGTGTGCATATGATTTCACCGGGGTTTGTTGCTACTGAAGCCACAGCTCAAAATGATTTTGAAATGCCAGCATTAATTACGGCTCAGGAGGCTGCAAGCGAAATATTATCTGGCATTCAAAAAGGTGAGTTTGATATTCACTTCCCAAAACGGTTCTCAGGATTCTTAAAATTTCTCAGAATCTTGCCTTATCCAATCTATTTCTGGATAGTGCGTCGTTTTGTAAAAATCTAAGCGGGCTTACTAGATATACAAGCCCTACTTGTATTTATCTTTACGAATCTTTTCTTCAAGGAAATCCATCACTCCAATAGCTTTAGCCTTAGTGCCAGCAATAGATGGTGAAGTAACGTATTTACCTTGCATCACAATAGTAGGCACACCATCAATGCGATAGGCATCAGCTAACTGTCTTGCCGCACGGGCTTTTGAGGTAACTGCAAATGATCGATAGGTAGCTAAGAAAGTATTGCGATCAATACCCTGAGCGGCGGCCCAGTCAGCAATTTCTGATTCTGTTAATAAGCGTTTATTTTCTTTATGCATGGCATACATCACTTTTTCATGCAGGACATCGCCTTTGCCAAGCGCTTCAAGGGTATAGAAGAGTTGGCTATGTGGCATAAAGTCATCCCGAAAAGCAACTGGAACTCTTTTGAAGACAACATCTTTAGGCTGACGTTTCACCCAACTAATGAGCTCAGGCTCAAAGTCATAACAATGGGGGCATCCATACCAAAAGAATTCAATGACCTCAACTTTTCCCTTGGTTTCAACTGGCTGCGGAATCGGAAGAATGCGGTAATCAAAACCTTCTTCAATTTTTTGACCTTGTGCAAGCACAGCCCCACTTAAGCAGAGGAAGGCGAATAAAGTAAAGATTCTTTTGCTAAATGAAATCATGGTTTGCCAGATTTAATAAGGGTTGGTTTGATACCTATGCCATTTAACTTATCGCGCATAGGATTTGTTTCTTCAGGACTGCCATAAGGTCCAATACGAACTCGCCACAAGATGTTACCTTCGCTAGTGACTTCACTCAACTGAACCTGAATTCCTTGCATTGCCATAGTCGCTTTTTGTGCATCAGCATCAGCTCGCTTTACAAATGCGCCAATTTGAAGATAGTACTGTGCATCAGATTTTGCTGCTGGCGCAGATGAAGTCTCAGGTGGTTTCTTACTATTGAGTAAATCGCCAATGGGATCTGGTCCAGAATTGGTAGAAGACTTACCCTGCAAAGGCTTATTTAAATCTACTGGCTCCGAAGGAACTGTAGTTTCACCTTCAGCAGGAGGAGGAGCAGGTTTAATGATATTGAGCGGCAAATTAGGCGCGCGCATCCCAGGTCTTTCTTGGGGGGTATTTTTAGAAAGGTAAAAAGCAATCACAAAAGCAATTCCTAATCCTACCCCTAGGCCCAGAATAAAACCCAAAATGGTACCGCCGAATTGAGTATTACGATTCACGTGATTCATGAAGCCATTTTGCTGATTCGGTTTTTTCATTATTTCCTCATCTTACATGTCACTTCATAAGCAGTCACTACATCTTAGCTGGTGCAGATACACCTAATACTTTTAAACCATTTTGCAAGACTTGGCGAGTGGCTGATAGAAGGGCTAACCGTGCTAATTTCAAATGCTCATCATCAACCAATACTCGATCAGCATTGTAGAAAGTATGGAAATCACCAGCCAAATCACGTAAATAGAATGCCAATGCATGTGGCGCTAGATCAGCAGCCGCATCTGTCAGTAGCTCTGGATACTCCGCTAAACGTCTTAATAAATGGTCGGATGCCTTACTATCTAAGAGGGATAAGTCGGCCGCTGCCAAATCGCTTGTTTTTCCACTCCATTGGCTCAGGATTGAACTAATACGAGCATGAGCATATTGCACATAGAAAACAGGATTCTCGTCATTTTGCTGTAGCGCTAGATCAATATCAAATACAAATTCTGTGTCCGCTTTGCGAGAGATTAAAAAGAAGCGAACAGCATCACGGCCACGCTGCAGTGCCAAATCGCGTTCTTGAGGGATCATTTCAGGTGTGACGCCGCCTGACCACTCCACTAAATCACGCACAGTCACATAAGATCCTGCACGTTTAGAAATTTTGACTTCTTCACCGTGACGCATCACCGTAACCATCTTGTGCAGAACATAATCTGGATAAGTTTTTGGAATATCCCATCCACGCTTTTGGGCCACTCCCTGTAATCCTGAGCGAACGCGAGTAATCGTGCCATGATGATCGCTACCCTGGACATTAATCACTTTTTCAAAGCCACGCTTCCACTTGCTTGCGTGATAAGCCACATCGGGGACAAAGTAAGTAAAGCTGCCGTCTGATTTGCGCATGACACGATCTTTATCATCACCATCATCTGTCGTCTTTAACCATAAAGCACCTTCACCTTCATAGGTTTTTCCGATGCTTTGAAGATCCTCAACAATTTGAGCAACACTACCGTCAGTGTACAAAGAGGACTCTAGGTAATAACAATCGAATTGCACGCCAAAGGTTTTTAAATCGATATCTTGTTCATTACGTAAATACGCTACTGAAAATTGACGAATTGCCTCAAGATCATCCCTAAACTGAGGTGATGATTTAAAGGCAGCAGCAATCTCAGCAATATATTCACCGTTATAAGCCTGTTCTGGCCATGCCGTATCACCAGGCTTTAATCCATTTAATCGAGCCTGTACGGATAAAGCCAGATTAGCGATTTGCACTCCAGCATCGTTATAATAAAACTCACGATGCACTTTGATACCTTGGGTTGCCAAAAGATTGGCTAATGCATCACCTAATGCAGCCTGTCTACCATGCCCTACATGCAAAGGCCCAGTTGGGTTTGCTGAAACAAACTCAATCATGGCGCTAGTAACAGGACCAGCACCCTGAGATATTTCTCCATACCGAGAACCCGAGGATAAAATTTCTTTTACTACTGAGGTTTTAGCGGCATTGCTCAGTCTGAAATTCATAAAGCCTGGACCGGCAATTTCACAAGCAGCGATCAGTTGGTCAAAGCCAGTTTGTTTTTGTAAGCGCTCCACAAGCGTCTGGGCCAACTCTCTTGGGTTCAATTTCCAGGCCTTAGAAAGCTGGAGAGCGATATTACACGCTACATCTCCATGATCAGCAGCCTTAGGGCGCTCTAGCCGTACTTGCGGCACCTCACCTAAGCCGCGCTCATCAGCTAAGCTCTGTAAAGCCTTAGTCAGCATCTCAATTAGGTGATTTTTATTAGTCAGCAACATAGAATAGTGAGTTTATCAGGTGGTAAGCTATCGAAATGATCTATCAATTTCGATCCAAAGCTGGAGCAGATGTCATCATGCTGGCAGATTTAAGCAAGCGAATTTTTGACATATTGGGCCGCCCATTGGAGCCTAGGGGAATTTTCACAATAGAACAACTGCCAGGACTGATTGGCACCCTAGAAACTGCCATCCTAAAAGATTTAGAAGAGCGGTCACAGATCAAGACGGGTAATCAAGAAAACTCAGAAATACCTAAACTGGCAGATCGGCTGGGCCAAAGAGCTTATCCCTTTCTTGAGCTCTTAAAGCAAAGCAATGCCCAAGGTGAACCTGTGATGTGGGGCGTTTAATCCAGAGAGCTAGATAATTGACGACGTACGTCGTCAATTGATTCACCACGACGTTGGGCTAAGTCCTCTATCTGGTCAGTAGATAACTTACCAACATTAAAGTAACGAGCCTGTGGGTGAGCCAAATAGAATCCGCTAACACTCGATGCGGGATTCATTGCCATCGACTCAGTCAAAGTCATTCCAATATCTTCTGAGCCTATCACGCGTAATAAATCCTTTTTGACTTCATGTGCAGGACAAGCAGGATATCCAGGCGCTGGTCGAATGCCACGATATTCTTCATGAATCATTTGGTCATTTGTCAAAATCTCATCGACAGCATAGCCCCACAAATCAGTTCTTACTCGATGATGCATGAGCTCAGCAAAAGCTTCTGCCAAGCGATCAGCCAAAGCTTTCAACATAATAGCGCTGTAATCATCATGCTTTGCTTGAAATTCTGCGACCTTTTTCTCAACGCCATGGCCTGTTGTCACTGCGAAACAGCCTAGATAATCAGGCACTCCAGATTCTTTTGGCGCAACATAGTCTGCCAAACAACGATTCGGTCTACGGACGCCATCAATGATTGGACGCTCAGCTTGCTGACGTAAGTTATGCCATACAAATAATGGATGCTCGCGTGCTTCATCGCTATATAAAACAATGTCATCACCGACAGCATTGGCAGGGTAAAAAGCGACTACCGCATCTGCTTGTAACCATTGGCCCTTAATTAATTTATCTAGCAGGGTTTTAGCGTCTTCAAATACCTTACACGCTTCCACGCCTACTACTTCATCATCTAGGATTGCTGGAAACTTTCCAGCTAAATCCCAAGTCTGAAAGAACGGGGTCCAGTCAATATATTTAGCAATATCGGCTAAGGCAAAGTTTTTAAAAACTCGGCGGCCAATAAACTTTGGTTTCTCAGGAACATAGTTATCCCAATCGATTAACTCACGATTTTTGCGGGCTGCCTGCAGAGAAATGGTAGGCGATGCTTTCTTATTAGCATGTTGCTCACGAATACGCACGTAGTCGTCGCGTAAGTCTTGAATAAATTTCTTGGCACTCTCATCCGATAGGAGGCTAGAAGCCACCGAGACTGAGCGGGACGCGTCAGGTACATAAACAACTGGACCATCGTAATGAGGAGCAATCTTTACAGCAGTATGTACACGAGAGGTCGTAGCGCCACCAATCATTAACGGAATTTGTCGCTCACGGAAATAGTCATCACGTTGCATTTCTTGGGCAACATAAGTCATCTCTTCAAGGGAAGGTGTAATTAAGCCAGAAAGACCTACGATATCAGCCTTCTCTTCCTTAGCGCGCTTGAGAATTTCAGCACAGGGAACCATCACCCCCATATTAGCAACTTCAAAGTTATTACATTGCAACACTACAGTCACGATGTTCTTACCAATATCATGCACATCGCCCTTAACGGTGGCCATGACAATCTTGCCTTTAGCTTTCGCCTCACCGCCGCCAGCAATATGTAGACGCTTTTCCTCTTCAATATAAGGAATGAGGATGGCCACTGCTTGTTTCATGACCCGCGCACTCTTTACCACTTGCGGCAAGAACATTTTTCCCTCACCAAACAAATCGCCAACTACATTCATGCCGTCCATGAGTGGGCCCTCGATCACCTCAATCGGTCTACCACCCCCACCCATAATTTGCGCACGAAGCTCTTCAGTGTCTTCTTCGATAAAAGTAGTAATACCATGCACTAAGGCATGCGTTAGGCGATCACGCACTAACTCTTCACGCCAGACTAAGTTTTCAACTTGCTTGGCTCCGCCACCCTTAAATTGGTCTGCGATATCCAATAAACGCTCTGTTGGCGTTTTTCCATCTTTTTCTTTAAAACGATTCAGCACAACGTCTTCGACGCGCTCACGAAGTTCTGGGTCTAGATCTGCATAAACTCCAAGCTGTCCTGCATTCACGATGCCCATATCCATTCCTGCCTTAATGGCGTGGTACAGGAATACTGTATGAATCGCCTCGCGGACACGGTCATTACCACGGAATGAAAAACTGACATTAGAAACGCCACCACTTACTTTGGCGCCTGGAAGATTTTCCTTAATCCAACGAGTAGCATTAATAAAATCTACTGCATAGTTATCGTGCTCTTCAATTCCCGTAGCGATAGCAAAAATATTTGGATCAAAAATAATATCTTCGGCCGGAAAACCGATTTCATTTACTAAGATTTCATAACAACGCTGACAAATTTCTGTTTTACGCTTGAACGTATCAGCTTGCCCAACTTCATCAAAGGCCATGACTACTGAGGCGGCCCCATAGCGGCGAATAAGTCGCGCTTGTTTTCTAAAAGACTCTTCGCCTTCCTTTAAAGAAATGGAATTAACGATCGGCTTGCCTTGAATACACTTAAGACCTGCTTCGATCACAGTCCATTTAGAAGAATCGATCATGATTGGCACACGAGCAATATCCGGCTCTGAGGCAATCAAATTCAAAAAGCGCGTCATCGCCGCTTCTGAATCTAACATTGCCTCATCCATATTGATGTCAATCACTTGAGCACCATTTTCAACCTGCTGACGGGCCACTACGAGCGCCTCATCAAATTGGTTATTGAGAATCATGCGAGAAAACGCTTTAGATCCCGTAACGTTAGTGCGCTCGCCGATATTGACAAAGCCCACAACCGGCGTGACATTAAACGATTCAAGTCCAGATAACTTCATTGCAGGTATCGGCCGTTGATTTTCTGATTTGCTCACGCTGCTGCCCCTGTATCTTCACGATAAAAGGCGCGGGGTTTACGCTTGGAAACCGCATTTGCAATTGCACGAATGTGCTCGGGCGTTGTACCGCAGCAGCCACCTACGAGATTGACTAAGCCATCTTTAGCAAATCCATCTACTAAGCTCGAAGTAATTTCTGGCGTCTCATCAAAGCCCGTATCACTCATAGGATTGGGTAGACCTGCATTGGGGTAGCAGGAAACTGCTGCATCACAAATACGTGCAAGTTCAGCAATATATGGGCGCATCAGTGCAGCACCTAAAGCGCAATTTAATCCAAACGTCAGTGGCTTAATATGCCGCAAGCTATTCCAAAAAGCCTCAACTGTTTGACCGGACAGAATACGTCCTGATGCATCTGTTACTGTTCCAGAAATCATCACTGGCAAACGCTCGCCTGTCTCTTCAAAAAATTCATCTAAAGCAAACAGGGCAGCTTTAGCATTGAGCGTATCAAAAATCGTCTCTACTAAAAATAAATCTACGCCTCCAGCAAAGAGGCCTTCAATTTGCTCACGATAAGATGCTCGCAATGCATCGAAGGTAATGTTTCGTGCACCAGGATCATTAACATCGGGAGAAATACTTGCAGTCTTTGGTGTTGGTCCAATAGCGCCGGCAGCAAAACGAGGCTTATCAGGCGTACTGTATTTGTCACATGCAGCCTTAGCGAGCCTAGCAGAAACTTCATTCATTTCACGTGCTAAGCCGGGCATTTTGTAATCCTCTTGTGCAACTGAAGTAGCACCAAAGGTATTGGTTTCAATAATGTCTGCACCAGCATCTAAATATTGTTCATGAATCTTGCTAATAATTTCTGGGTGGGTCAGCACTAGCAATTCGTTATTCCCTTTTAAGTCACCGGGATGATCTACAAAACGAGAATTTCCAGGCAGACCCCGGTAATCTTCTTCTGAAAGCTTGTACTGCTGAATCATGGTTCCCATTGCTCCATCCAAAATGAGAATGCGCTGCTTCAGCAGCTCAGGAAGTACCTGACCACGTGTATACGGCTGGGATAAACCATTAAATTGCATTGCTTAACCGGGAATAATCTCTAGAATCCCTTATTCTATTGGAAAAGCCACTTTTTATTTAACCTGGAGCCTTCTATGTTTGGAACTATTCCTGAATTTAATCAAAGCCTTGATATGTTCAAAACCATGTGGGGGCAAGGTGCGGCGGCGCAAGCTGGGCAATTTCCCTTTACTACAGACGCATCTAAGGCCGCCGGCGGCTTTACTTCCGCCTTTCCAGGCCTAGATGTAGAAGAATTAGAAAAACGCATCAAGGATCTCAAGAGCGTTGAAAACTGGCTAAATCTCAACCTCAATATTCTTAAATCAACCATTCAAGGCTTAGAAGTTCAGCATGCCACCATGATGGCTTTAAAGTCTTTTGGTGAGGCCGTTTCTGCCGCTGGTGCGGCCGCCTCTAGTACCACCGAAAAATCAGAGACTAAAACCAGTGCTAAACCACGGAAAACCGCAGCACGCCGTCGTCGCAAAGCTGGCGATGCAACTTACCTCGACGAAGTAGGTAATTCAGATGGGCAATAGCCTCGCCCATGGCAAAAGTAAGCTGATGGATATCTAATTCGCGCTTAAACAAAACCGGCACAATCTCTCTAGCATGTGCTGGTTTTTTACATGCACTCAAGGTATCGGCTAAACGTTCATCGTGGTGTGTCTTAAGCTGAGCAATCCTTGGCTTCATGCCTTTAAAAGGCTTGCCGTGCGAGGGCAGCACTAGGGTATCGTCTGGCAGCGGTAAATATTCATCCAGAGAAGCGAGGTAGAGCCCCAAAGGATCTGCATCAGGGTCCGCGTCAAAGACGCTAACGTTAGTAGAAATGCGTGGCAATAACATATCCCCAGAAATTAACACGCCAAGATCTTTGCAAAACAGCGAGGCGTGCTCTGGTGCATGACCGAAGCCCATAATGACTTGCCACTCTCGGCCACCAATCAGAATCTTCTCACCATTAATAATCCGCCGATATTGTCTTGGAACCCCGGGGACCATATTGCTATAGTAGTTAGAACGGCCCCGAATTTTTTCTAAATCCTCCGGAGTAGTGAGGCCATGTTTTTGAAAATGGTCTGCAGACCCGCCGCCGCCAGCCCGAGTGCCGACTGCTGCACCACCCTCTTTATGACTTAACCATTGAGCAGTTAAATAATCTGTCATCGAAATCCATAAGGGTGCCTTCCATTTCTCACATAGCCATTGTGAAAGCCCCACATGATCCGGATGCATATGCGTCACAATGACTCGCAATACTGGCAATCCATTGAGTTCGTTCGTAAATATTTTGTCCCATGCAGCCTTAGTTTCATCATTGGCTATACCGCAATCGACAATAGTCCAGCCATCTACTCCATCAATTTCATCGCGCAAGATCCATAAATTAATATGGTCTAAAGCAAATGGCAGCTTCATTCTGAGCCAACGCACTCCTGGCGCCACTTCAATGCTACTACCCAAGTCTGGAAGCTGATCTCCGAGAGGGTAATGAAGAGCGCTTTCAGAAGCTAAGGGAGGTTTATTGTTCATATATTTATTTAACCGATTATTGATTGACGTCGACGATCAAGCGACCACGCACATTACCGGCCATCAGCTCTTGAGCATACTTTAAGGACTCCTCCAAATGAATTTCATGAGAAATCTCATCCAGAGTTTTTAAATCAACTAGTTTGCTTAATTGCTCATAAGCAGCAATTCTTTTTGCACGAGCCACAGTAACACTATTGATGCCATATAAAGTGATGCCACGCAGAATAAATGGTGCCACACTAGAAGGAAAATCCATGCCTTGCGCGAGGCCACAAGCAGCAACTGCGCCTTCACTCTTCGTTTGGGCACAAGCGTTCGCTAAGGTATAACTTCCGACGCTATCAACCACAGCAGCCCAGCGCTCTTTTGCCAAGGGCTTGCCAGGGGCAGATAAGATGCTACGCTCAATGACCTCTGAGGCACCAAGCTGCTTTAAATAATTCGCTTCGGATAAACGGCCGGTACTAGCGACCACCGTAAATCCCAATTTACTTAAGAGCGCAACGGCAAAGCTACCGACGCCACCTGCCGCACCAGTGACTAAAACTTCACCATCACTTGGCTTAAGACCATGAGATTGCAAAGCCATCACACAGAGCATGGCGGTATAGCCTGCAGTGCCAATGGCTAGAGCCTGTTTGGCAGTAAAGCCTTTAGGTAATGGAATGAGCCACTCGGCCTTGACCCGTGCCATTTGACTTAAACCACCCCAGTGACCTTCTCCAACACCCCAACCATTTAGAAGGACCATATCGCCAGCCTTAAAGTCGGAGCTACTACTCTCTACTACTTCCCCCGCGAAATCGATTCCAGGCACCATAGGAAAGTTACGTACGACAGGGCCTTTACCAGTGATTGCTAGCCCATCCTTGTAATTGAGGGTGGAGTAGAGCACCCTGATCTTCACGTCGCCTTCGGGCAAACTAGCTTCATCAAGTTCGGTCAGTTCCGCACGATAGCCCTGATCATCCTTTTTTACCAAAATAGCCTTAAACATGCATCTTCCTTTTAGATTGAAGCTTTTCCCCGCAACAAATGCGTAATAGGTTTATCCTAACGAGCATTGATGATTATGGGGGTTTCCATGAAAAAAATTCTACTATTAACTGCAATTTATAGCTTACTACTAGCCGGCTGCTCCTCAACCCAACTTGGTATGTCTATGGGCAATATGCGCCTGATTAATTCTAGCGCTTCTCCTCAAGAGGTAATGGACTTTGCTACCAACACTTGCCGGAACGACTTTTACCAAGGAGCAAGCTTTCTCTCCAAGGCAGGCAAGGAGTATCGCTTTAAATGCGTCAAAGCCGAAGAGAATGAAATCCTGATGCCTATTCCTGGAACCACTATTGCTCCTCTAAGCAAGTAATTCATCGTCAATGGCTCCATTTACTTCCCAGGAGTTGCGTAAAGGCTTTGCCTCATTCGCAACAGGGGTTACCGTTATTACCTGCCTTGATGAACAGCAGCAGCATCATGGCATCACCATCAGCTCGTTTAATACGGTTTCCTTAGAGCCACCACTGATTCTTTGGAGCCTAAAAAAACATTCACGCTTTATGCCTTGGATGGAGCTTGGGAAAAAACACTTGATTCATGTGCTTGAGCGTTCACAAGAAGATTTAGCCATGCACTTTGCAACAGTCAAGCATGATGAATTGATAGGTGTTGATCATCAAATCGCCGATAGCGGTCTTTGTCAGATTAATGATTGTGTTGCTTATTATGAATGTGAAACTGTTTCCGTCCATACCGGTGGAGACCACAACATCATCGTTGCCAAAGTATTAAGCTTAAAAAATTATCCAGAAAAAGAACCGCTTATTTATGCTCGTAGTAAATTTGTTGGTCTTGATTTCACCGAACTTAAAACAAGTTAATTCAAATAAATAGAAACGAAGGAAAAGCCATGATGCGTTTATGGGGTCGTAAAAGTTCGATCAATGTACAAAAAGTTTTGTGGTGTCTGGCTGAACTTGGAATGCAAGAAGGTAAAGACTTCGAGCGAATAGATGCAGGACTTCACTTTGGAGTGAATCGCACTCCTGAGTTTCTCAAATTAAACCCTAATGGGCTGGTCCCAACCCTGGAGGATGGTGACATCGTTCTTTGGGAATCGAATACCATCATGCGCTACCTAGCTCGCAAATACGATCAGCAGGGTCGCTTTCCAAATGACATTGCTAGTCAATATGGTTCAGAAAAATGGCTTGATTGGCAAGTTGGAACTTTATGGCCCGCTTTACGTGCGCCATTTTTAGGCTTAACTCGCGTACCTGAAAACGAACGTAAGTACGAAGCCATTAAAAAAGGCTATCAAGACACCAATAACTTGTTAGAACTGCTGGATACTGTCTTAGCAAATCAAAACTATTGCTCTGGTAAGCAATTTCATATTGGCGATATTGCTCTAGGACTCTGCGTTGCTCGTTGGATATTAGTAGATGAAACCTTCCCAGAAAAAACTGGTGGTCGTATCAAGCTAAAAAATATTGATGCATGGCTGAAGCGCTTGGAAACAGAAACCTTATTTAATGAAATTGTCGAGAAACAGCTCAACATCATCAAATAAGGAAAGCTTACTGCTGCTTAAATTTATTTTGATGGTGGTCGGCGCCTAGCAATAGATACATTGCTGGAACAACAAATAAAGTAAAGAGGGTGCCAATTGATAATCCGGTAAAGATCACGATACCCATTGACTGACGACCTGCAGCGCCTGCTCCTGAGGCAATCACCAAAGGAACTACTCCCAGAACCATTGCGGCAGTAGTCATGAGGATGGGCCTTAAACGTACGCTACTTGCCTCGACAATAGCATCGAGCTTACTGCGACCAGCCCCTTGTAATTCATTAGCAAATTCCACAATCAAGATTCCATGCTTACTAATTAAGCCCATGAGGGTCACTAAGCCCACCTGGGTATAAACGTTTAACGTAGTAAATCCCAAGTTAATAAAGATGAGTGCGCCAAATAAGGCAAGGGGAACTGAGACCAAAATCACGATGGGATCGCGAAAGCTCTCAAATTGAGCGGCCAGCACCAAGAACACAATCAAGATTGCAAAGAACATCGTTACCAAGAATCCGCCAGATTCAGCCATGAACTGGCGTGAGGGGCCAGCGTAATCTATGCTGTATCCGTTTGGTGCAACCTCTTTCAACGTCTGACGCATGAACTCCAACAAATCTGCTTGAGAAATAAATGGTGTATTCACGCCAGCAATTGTCGCTGAATTCAATTGCTGAAAGTGATTGATTGATTGGGGCACCACTCTTTGTTTAATGCTTGCAATAGTGCGGGCTTGAACCATTGCACCACTGGGAGTACGAATGTAGTAATCCAAGATTTGATCAGGATTTAATCTATCGACTTGCTTAACCTGAGGAATCACTTTATATGAGCGCCCAGCGACAGAAAAATAGTTGACATAGCCACCGCCTAAGGCTGCAGACAATGCCGCGCCAACTTGCTGTTGCGTCATTCCTAGTGCAGCTACTTTCTCGCGATCAACCACCAAAACATCTTGCGGTTTATCAATTTTTAAGTCTGAATCAACGTAGAAGAAGTTTCCGCTACGACGCGCCTTATCCAATACTGCTTGTGAAACTTCATTCAACTGATCGTATGGCTCTGTTGTAGTAATCACCACTTGAACTGGAAATCCTTGAGCTCCTGGCAATGCGGGAAATTGGAATGCTGCAACCCGAACACCAGCAATAGAATTCCACTTGTTTTGCATATCCTCTTGGAACTTAGTAGCATTGCGACTCCGTTGAGTCCAATCTTTTAGCAAGACGCCACCAAAACTACTAGTAGGACTGGTAATTTGGAACATTTGTTCATACTCAGGCTCCGCACTAGCTATCTGATAAATCTGATCAGCATAAGTCTGCATTTGATTTACGGTGCTGTTAGGTGGTCCAGAAGCCTGCATCAATACAATCCCCTGATCTTCAGTAGGCGCTAATTCTGAACGTGCAGTTGCATATAAATATGCAACACCCCCCAATAGAATGGCGCCCATAACAATAATGACTTGCCATGTACTTAATAAATCTCGTAGGGTACTTTGATAGCTGTGGTGAACCTTTTCAAAAATGCGATCAATCTTTTGTACAAATGGAGAAGCCTCTTGCTCTTCAGTAAAAATGCGAGAGCACATCATTGGCGAAAGTGTTAACGCAATCAAGCCCGAGACAGCTACGGCACTAGCCAAAGTAAAGGCAAACTCAGTAAACAGAGCACCCGTTAAACCCCCCTGAAAGCCAATTGGGATATATACCGCGATTAATACGATCGTCATTGCTAAAATCGGACCACCTAATTCGCGGGCGGCAATTAAAGAAGCCTCTAATGGAGACTTACCTTCTTTCATATGTCGATCAACGTTCTCCACCACAATAATGGCATCATCGACCACTAATCCAATTGCTAGTACTAAAGCCAAGAGTGTTAGCAAATTAATGGAGTAGCCCAATACCTGCATCATGAAGAAGGTGCCAATTAATGAGAGTGGCATTGCAATTACCGGGACTGCCACAGCACGATAACTACCCAAAAAGAGGTAGATGACCAACGTCACAATTAATAAAGCCTCTACTAAAGTAGTCACTACTTCATCAATCGAACTGGTAATAAACATAGTTGAGTCATAAACCACCTTGCCTGTCATGCCGATTGGTAATTGCCTTTGGATTTCAGGAACAATATCTCTAATTCGTTGCGCGACATCTAATAAATTGGCCTGGGGGGCAACCTTAATAGCAATGAACACTGATCGCTTACCGCTAAAGGCAACGTTGGTGTTGTAGTCTTCAGAACCAAGGGTTACATTGGCAACTTGGTCTAAATAGACTAAATTCACACCATCTTTTTTAATTACTAACTTACGAAACTCTTCAAGAGTATGTAAATCTGTTCCGGCAACCAGATCAACGGCCACCATATCCCCTTTAGTACTGCCTACTGCTGATAAGTAATTATTCGCCGCCATGGCGTTATAAACATCATCAGCTCCAACGCCAAGACCAGCCATCTTTTCACGATCTAACCAAGCACGCAAAGCAAATTTTCTGCCGCCAGTAATTTCTGCGTTTTGCACTCCTTCAACAGAATCTAGTTTTGGCTTGACTACTCGGAGTAAGTAATCAGTAATCGCATTATTTGGAATCTCATCACTGTAAAAACCCATATACATTGCGGCAGTAGATTGTCCAACCTGTACAGTCAATACCGGCTGTTGAGCCTGCGGAGGTAATTGGTTTCTGACAGCACCAATCTGGGTTTGAATTTGGGTTAGCGCTGCATTAGAGTCATAGTTCAACTTCAAAGTCGCAATGATGGTAGATACGCCACTCACGCTAGCAGAGGACAAGTAATCAATGCCTTGCGCCTGTGCAATAGAAGCTTCTAAGGGTTGAGTAATAAATCCTGCGATTGTTTCAGGATCAGCGCCAAAGTAAGCAGTGGTAATGGTGACAATCGCATTTTGAGTTTGGGGGTACTGATTAACAGGCAGGCTACCTACCGCTTTCAAACCAAATACCAAGACGATCGCACTCACTACCAGTGAGAGCACTGGTCTTCGAATGAATATGTCAGTCCAGTTCATCTGCTACTTATTCCTGAGGCTTTGGATTAGGCGAATTAGCTGGCTGCACCTTGTTATTAATAATCAAAGGCGTACCGTTCTTTAGCTTCAGCTGTCCACTAGTGACTACTGTTGCGCCCTCTTCAACCCCTTTCAGAATTGCTACTTGATCACCACGCGTTGCGCCCGTAGTGACGAAGACTTGTTGTGCCTCCAAAATATCTTTCCCTTGTTTATCTTTCTTACCAGTAGATTTAGCAAGGAAGACTGTTGAGCCATATGGGTTATAGGTCACAGAAGTTTGTGGCAAAGTCAGTAGCTTCACTTGATCGCCCAACTTAATATTGACATTAGCAAACATGCCGGGAAGAATTTTCTTGTCAGGATTAGCTAGTCGAGCTTCTACTTGAATGTTTCGAGTGTTGGTATCTACTTTGGGGCTCACAGCAGTAATCTTGCCGATGAAGCTAGCGTCCTTAAAGGCGTCCGTAGTGACCTCCACTTCCTGGCCCACCTTAATTTGCTCAGCATTATTCTGTGGCAAATTAAAATCTACAAAAATCGGATCCAACGTTTGTAAAGTCAGAAGCTTGTCGCCTGAGTTCACATATTGCCCTGGGTTGATCGAAACAATGCCAATACGCCCCGAGAATGGTGCTTTGAGGTTTTTCTTGGCAACCAAAGCGATTTGTTGTTCTACTTGTGCCTGCTTTGATTTCGCATCAGCTGCACTAGTATCAAATACATTTTTACTAATTGCCTGAATAGCTAGCTGCTGTCTATCACGTTCATTAATAACCTTAGCTAAATCAGCCATTGCCTTTAATGAATTTAACTGGGCGATATCCGATGTGTCATTTAACTTGATAAGAAGCTCACCTTCTTTAACATCTTGACCCGATTTAATCAGCACGGCCGCAACTAATCCAGCAAGCTCTGTACTAAGCTCAACACCCCTAAATGCACGGACATTTCCAACGCTACTTAACTTAGGCTGCCACTCAGATGTGCCAATCTCCATCGTTGATACGGTAGCTGGCGGTAAACCCATACCTGAAATGAAATACTTAATCATGATGGTCTTAGATTGATTAAAGGCAAAAATCAATCCTAATAACAATAAAACACCACACAACATGATGATCATTCGACGTGGCAGCGGCTCCATCGCCATCAATTTTTGATGTAACTTTGTATTGCGCCATTTCTGACCCATGCGAGTCCAAAGAGCATGCGCCCTATCACCCATCGCCTTGAGATTTAGCCATGACCATACGGCCACAATGAGGACAAGTAACTTAGTCTTAATTTTTTCCAGAAGTTTCATTGTGATCTTTATTCGCTATGTCTTTTGGTTGAAAAGCAGGGCCAGTACGATTCCACCAACCACCACCCAATGCTGCAAACAGTGCTGCGGTATCAGCAAAACGCGTCGCTTGCGCAGAGACTGATTTCACCTTGGCTAATTGATATTGATTTTGGTAATACAGAACCGCTAAATAACTTGCAGTGCCTAGCTTGTATTGCTGCTGAACTAGATCTAGTGTTTCATAAGCAAAGCGCTCTGCATCCGAGGCGGATTTTAAAGCTTGTGAGCCCGTCTCAAGAGCGCGAAGTGCATCAGCCACCTCCTGAAATGCCTTAAGAACTGTCGCCTGGTATTGGTAAACGGCTTGTTCGTAATTTGCAATCGCACCACGGCGCTGCGCTAATAGTTGCCCACCCTGAAACAAAGGCTGAAAAATTCCACCTGCAATTGCCCATAAGCTTGCATTTGGCCCAAATAAAGCGCTGCTAGTTAAAGCGGCCGAACCAATAGCGGCCGTAATATTCAATTGTGGCAATAAGTTGGCTGTTGCCACCCCCACTAAGGCATTCGTTGACTTTAATTGAGCTTCTGCTGCACGAATATCAGGGCGCTGACGGACTAGGCTAGACGGTACTGAGAGCGGTAGTTTCTCTGGCAAGCGAAGCGCACTTAAATCAAACTTAGTGATATTGGCGTTACTTGGTAATTCACCAACCAAGACTGCCAATTGATTTCGAGCAAAGGCGAGATTTCTTTCATAATTAAATAAATCTACTTGTGAGCTCGATACCAATGTTCTTTGTGAAGAGACATCCACTTGAGAAACGGTTCCAATTCCGAGTTGTTTTTCTGTCAACTCAGCTAAGTTAGTCTGGGCTTTCAGAATTTCTTCTGTGGCCTGCATCTGGGCACGCAAAGCGGCCTCACGAACGGCCCCAGTAACGATATTGGCAGTTAAAGAAAGGTAGGCGCCCTCTAACTGAAACTGTGTAATTTCAGCTTGTGCCCTAGCACTTTCGACAGCACGGCGTGCGCCTCCAAATACATCCAGCTTATAGGTGACATTGACAGAGGTGTTGTAGACGTTATAGATATCAGAACCATAAGGTAAGCCAAAAATTCCTGCAGGCTGAAGCTGCCTAGCTGCGCTTCCATTTAAACCAATGGCCGGAAAGTATTGCCCACCAATTTGCGCATTGACATTTTCTTGAGCAGAGCGCAATGCAGCATCAGCAGCGCCAAGACTGGGATTTTGTTGAAGCGCTTTTTTAATTAACACATCTAGCTCGGGTGATTTATACAGCTCCCACCACTGGGCCTCGATATCGGCTCCGGCAATAAACTCTTGTGCGGTTCCGCCAGGCACTCCAGGAGCAGTAGTGAGTTTTTGAGTTAGCGGATTCTCTGTATAAGTTGAGGCCTTAGGAGAATCAGGTTGTTTAAAGTCTGGGCCTACTGCGCACGCAGACAGCAGTCCTGCAGAAATCAGCAGAAAAAAATGAAGTCGTGATGGCAGGTGTGTTTTTAAAAAAACCATGACTTGTAACAAATATCCTTTTTACAAGAGTCATTTGAACACAGTTTTGCAATCATAGCCTTGTAACACTCTGATTTTTATAGCTAAATTTGTTCACAACTATAGGCAAGAGTCAAGCCCAGAAAATAACTATTCTACCGTGACACTCTTAGCTAAATTTCTAGGCTTATCCACATCAGTACCACGCGCGCAAGCCGTGTGATAAGCCAAGAGCTGCAATGGAACAACGTGCAAAATTGGCGAAAGGTTGCCATAGTGCTCTGGAAGGCGAATCACATTAATACCTTCGCTATTCACGATCTCGGTATCTTGGTCAGCAAAGACAAAAAGCTTGCCACCTCGCGCTTTGACTTCTTGCATATTTGACTTTAACTTTTCCAATAAAACATCATTGGGAGCGACTGTTACCACTGGCATTTTGTCGGTGACTAAGGCTAGGGGGCCATGCTTTAACTCGCCCGCAGGATAGGCCTCTGCATGAATATAGGAAATTTCCTTGAGCTTTAATGCGCCCTCTAAGGCGATTGGGTAATGCAGTCCACGGCCTAAGAACAGGGCATTCTCACATTTAGCGAATGCATCACTCCAAGCAATGATTTGTGGCTCAAGTGCCAGTACAGCATGAAGTGCTTTAGGTAAGTGACGTAATTCGCGAAGCAATTCTTTTTCTTTTTCAGGAGAAATCTTACCCGCTCTTTTTGCAATAGAAACTGCTAAAAGGTAAAGGGCGAGTAACTGTGTAGTGAATGCCTTTGTAGAAGCAACTCCAATTTCTGTGCCTGCTTTGGTCAAAAAATGCCAATCTGTTTCACGTACCATTGCGCTACTAGCTACATTACAAATTGCCAATGTATAGCGATGACCTAAGGCTTTTGCATGACGCAGTGCGGCTAAGGTATCTGCAGTTTCGCCAGACTGTGAGACCACCACAATCAAAGTTTTAGGATTTGGTACTGTGGTGCGATAGCGATATTCACTTGCAATCTCTACTTGCGTTGGAATGCCCGCAATATCTTCTAGCCAATATTTAGCAACGCAAGCAGAGTAGTAGCTCGTGCCACATGCCAGAATCAGGATTTGATCAAAAGCTTTCCAATCGTCAGGATTTGCGGCAAATAATTCGGGACCAAAAGTAGCAATGTTCGCCAAGGTATCGCCAATTGCTCTGGGTTGCTCAAAGATTTCTTTTTGCATGTAATGCTGATACGGCCCAAGATCAACTGAATCTGCTTGCGCAGGCATTTCCTTAAGATCACGCTGCACAGGATTGCCGCCCTGATCAATAATCTGCACGCTTTCTGCTTGCAGAATGGCAACATCGCCTTCCTCCAAATACATCATCGACTGAGCGCGGCCTGCTAATGCAAGCGCATCTGAGGCTAGGAAGTTTTCATGATCACCAAGGGCAACCACCAAGGGGGATCCAACACGTGCACCGACTAACGTATTAGGACTATCTTGAGCAATCACACCAATTGCGTAGGCACCATGTAATTGTGGCAACACTGAACGCACTGCAGCTGGCAAATCTTGCTTGCTTTGTGCAACATATGACTGATGAATTAAATGCGCAATGACTTCGGTATCCGTCTCAGAAGTAAATAGGTAACCTGCAGCTTTTAATTCATTTCGAAGATTCTCATAGTTCTCAATAATGCCATTATGTACCACTGCAATCAGGCCATTAGAAACATGAGGGTGAGCATTTTGTGTATCGGGCTTCCCATGGGTCGCCCAACGGGTATGGGCAATTCCTAAGGTACCGTGAAAGTCTTTGCCCTGTTCTGCCAACTCTGAAACCCGCGCAGTAGTCCGCGCTCTTTCAATTGGATGTTTAGCATCATCTCCATTAATGACAGCAAAACCACAGGAGTCATATCCCCGGTACTCTAGACGGCGCAGGCCCTCTACCAAAACTTCCACAATATTTTGGTGTGATGCTGCGCCCACAATGCCACACATTATTTTTTACCCTTTACGGATTTTGGTGCGGATTTCTGAGCTGATACTTTTTTCTTTGCTACCTTTTTAGCTGCAAGCTTTTTTTCTTTTTTAACCGGGCGCTGCCACTGTAATGAAATTTGCTTTACTCGAGATACCGTGAGTTGATTTGGTGGCGCATCTTTCGTGAGCGTCGTACCGGCCCCAAGAGTTGCGCCACGTCCTACCCGTACCGGCGCAACCAATTGAGTATCAGATCCAATGAAAACATCATCCTCAATAATAGTTTGATGTTTATTCACACCATCGTAGTTACAGGTAATCGTACCAGCGCCAATATTGACTCTTGATCCGACAATCGAGTCACCCACATAAGCCAAATGATTGGCTTTGCTATTGGCTGCAATTTTGCTGTTCTTCACTTCAACGAAATTACCAATATGAACCTCATTTGCTAAATCTGCACCCGGTCGTAATCGTGCATATGGACCGATGATCGATTGCTGTCCGACCTTGGCACCATCGATATGGCTATAAGCATGAATCACCACCCCTTTACCAATCACGCTATTACGTATTACGCAATAAGGTCCAATCTTCGTGCCGGATGACACAGTAACACTACCTTCGAATACGCATCCCACATCAATCAATACGTCTGAACCACACTCAAGCGAGCCGCGCACATCAATACGCGCAGGATCAGCTAGTGATACACCCGCATCCATTAATTGATTGGCAATATTGAGTTGATGAAGTCTTTCAAGCGCAGCCAACTGATCGCGACTATTCACGCCAACGATTTCAAATTCATCATCAGCCTGAGTAGTACGAATCGGCACGCCATCCCTTACTGCCATGGCAATCACGTCAGTTAAGTAATACTCGCCTTGCGCATTACTAGAACGCAAGGCCTTCAACCATTTCTGCAAAGAGTTGCTTGGCAAGACCATGATGCCAGTATTAATTTCTTTGATTGTCTTCTGGACAAGCGTAGCATCTTTCTCTTCAACAATCTCTTGCACTAAACCATTGGCGTCTCTCACAATGCGGCCATATCCACTGGGATTACTCAGGTTTTGAGTCAAGAGAGCCAGAGCACAATCTTTACCACGTACACCATCGGCTAACTTTGTCAGCTTACTTAATGTTTTCTTGCTGGTGAGTGGAACATCTCCATAGAGGACTAAGGTTGGCTCTTGTAGATCTAATTTTGGCAGGGCCTGTAACAGTGCGTGCCCAGTCCCCTTTTGTTTAGCCTGCAGTGCAGTACTGACTTTGCTAAATGTAGGATCTATCTTGCTGACATTTGCCAAAAATTCTTTAACATCTGCAGCACCGTGACCAAGCACAACGATAGGGCCCTGTTCAGACGCCTTACCCTGGATCGATATAGCAGTGCTTAACACATGCTGAAGAAGGGGTTTCCCTGCTAAAGTTTGTAGAACCTTTGGCAATGCGGATTTCATCCGCTTTCCTTGCCCCGCAGCCAATATGACGATATTCATAAAGGGGGATTATAAGTCCCTGCAATGAGGGTTCCGCAGGCCAGTTCATCTAATTCAGCCTCATCAATTGCCTTATCTCCAGCAGATCTAGCGGCAATCCCTGACAGCTGGGTGGAAATCTCCAAGTTTTGGAAATCAAAGGCCTCACCATCCATGAGATGGGATGGCACGATGTGATGCATTGATCTAAAGAGATTCTCAACACGACCTGGGTATTGCTTCTCCCATTCCCGCAGCATTTGCTTCATAGCCTGACGCTGTAAATTGGGCTGACTGCCACAAAGGTCACAAGGAATGATGGGGAAATTCATGTCAGCTGAGTAACGCTCTAATAACTTTTCCGGCACATATGCCAGTGGGCGAATCACGATGTGCTTACCATCATCAGAGCGCAACTTAGGCGGCATGCCCTTGAGTTTGCCAGCATAAAACATATTGAGCATCAGCGTTTCAAGAATGTCATCGCGATGATGTCCTAGTGCAATTTTTGTGGCGCCCAACTCATCGGCAACACGATATAAAATTCCGCGACGTAAACGCGAACACAGTCCACAGGTTGTTTTTCCTTCTGGAATAACGCGTTTCACAATACTGTAGGTATCTTGTTCTTCAATATGAAATGAGACGCCTAAACTCTTTAAGTAATTTGGGAGGATTTCAGCGGGAAAGTTAGGCTGCTTCTGGTCTAGATTGACTGCCACAATCTCAAAGCTGATTGGCGCACGCTCACGTAACTTGAGCAGAATGTCGAGCATCGCATAACTATCTTTTCCGCCTGAAACGCAAACCATGACTTTATCGCCGTCTTCAATCATGCCAAAGTCCCCAATGGCTTGCCCCACTAAACGACAGAGTTTTTTCTCAAGCTTATTTTCTTCGAAAATAACTTTACGAATATCGCCCATGATTTTTTAAATTCTTTTCTTTTTAATGAATTAAGTTGGCTTGATTCGGAATACCTCAACCCCTACTGAATGACAGTCTGGATAAACATCTGGTTTTGCAGTAGTGACGCGCGCAGCCAATACTTTTGGATGCATCAACATTGCCGCAACAATATCATCACAAAAGGTTTCTTGTAAATGAATGTGCCCCTGAGAAGCTCGCTCCTTAATGGTTTCCCGCATAAAGTCGTAATCTACTACCTCATCTAGTTGATCATTAGTTGGCGTATTCATTGATAGCGGTATATACAAATCAACATTCAAGATAACGCGTTGTTCAGCCTTCTTCTCAAAATCATGCACACCGATATTGATATAAATTTCATAGTCTCGTAAAAATAAACGACGGCAGTCAGTTAGAGCAGGATGCGAAAGGATGGCATGCATAATTTGTTAGCTTTATTGTTTTTATGAATTGGTTTTAAACATCACGTCGCGGGTAGAGGCTAAAAGATGCTGGCCACCATCTACATACAAAGTTGTTCCTGTAATAGCATTGGCTTGTGCTAAAAATACTGCGGCTTTAGCAACCTCAATGGGTTTAGACGATCTTTGGAGTGGCGTCATTTGATGTGCTTTTGCAAAACCTTCTTCAGTTTGATCGCCAGAGGGCAAAGAAATGCCTGGGGCCAAACCTACAACCCGAAGAAGTGGGGCAAAGTCTAAGGCCAACATTTCGACCGAGCTTAAAAGTGCTGCCTTAGATAGTGTGTAAGATAAATAATCAGGATTGAGATTAATGAGTTTTTGATCTAGCAATTGAATAATAGATGGCAGCGAGTCTTCGGCTATTTTTTCTAGCTTGTTTTTCCTATTGCTTTTTTGATACTCAAACATCAGTTGCGAAAGTAACATTGGAGCAACTAAATTGACCTGCATATGCTCTTGCAAGCTATTCTGGCTTAACGGACTTGCAGAATTAGCCCGATCGTATTCAAAAATAGAGGCGCTATTGACTAAGCAATGTAAGCCTTGAAATTGCCCAGTCACTGCCTTAAATAAGCTCGCAATAGCACTCTCATTACAAAGGTTTGCCTGAAAAGCCTGAGCCTTACGGCCAAGCCCCTGAATTTGACTTACAGTTTCCTGGGCATCGGCTGCAGATCGCCCATAATGAACAGCAACATCCCAGCCCTGACGTGCAAACTCTAAGGCAATTTCTCGACCAAGACGCTTAGCAGCGCCAGTCACTAAAACGGCCTTATTTTGCTGGGATGGTGGTGTTGAACTTGGGTTCAATTAAATTCTCTTAGACTAGCGAGCTATGGATATTACCTTGACCAGCCTTGAAACGGAGCATAGCCAGCTTCTAAGCAACAAAATAGCTACCCAAATCGCTCTAGAAGGCGGTTGGATAGGCTTTTCTCGCTTTATGGAGATGGCCCTCTATGAGCCAGGTATGGGCTACTACAGTGCTGGGGCACGTAAATTGGGGGCTGGTGGTGATTTCACGACTGCGCCTGAACTGAGCCCACTCTTTGGCGCCACCATCTGCTCAACGCTTTTGCCAGTGCTTGAGGGTTTAAAAGCACATGGTTTACCTACTCAGATTTTGGAGTTTGGGGCAGGAACTGGCAAGCTCGCCCAATCCATCCTAATGCGCTTGGATGTCCTCGGCTTTTCATTAGATCGTTACGACATTATTGAAATTTCTCCAGACTTAGCTGAACGCCAAAAAGAGCTTTTAACAGCGAGTCTTTCTCATCTGAAATCTACCACTCAATGCCATTGGTTAAGCACCCTGCCTAAAAATTACAAGGGCATTATTTTGGCAAATGAAGTCATTGATGCGATTCCCTGTGATGTGATTATTTTTCAAGATGGTTTTTGGTACTGGTATGGAGTTGCCTACGAAAATGAAAAATTTGTCTGGAAGGTAGGAAAGCCTGTCGAGCAAGACTTACTCCCAGAGAGTTTGTTGGGTGGAAATTTCTCAGAGGGCTATGTCACTGAATTACATACCCCTGCCAACGCCTGGATG